>JBEGOE010000270.1:0-6723 GCA_041182165.1 Actinomycetota bacterium | reverse complement strand
ACTGAACGAAGCCGGCGGCGCAGCGGGGTGACCCGACGCCGAGAACGCCGTTCGGTACCCTCGGGGTCGTGTACACCTCTCCGCCGGCGTCGGCACCCCAGCGTGCCGTGCGCCGCCCGAGCCGGGTGGGGCTCTCTGTCCTCGTGATCGCCGTCTTCGCCGTCGCCGGTGTTGCCGGCACCCTGATCGCGACCCGCAGTGCGATCGCCACCGTCGCCACCGTTCCCGATGTGGCCGGTGTGCTCAGCCCGCCGAGCGACACGGTCGAGAACTTCCTGCTCGTCGGCTCCGACAGCCGTGCCAACAGCGACCCCAACTCGCCCGACTACGGCGGCATCGGGTCCGAGGCCGACGTCACCGGCAACCGCAGCGACACGATCATGCTGCTGCGCCGCGACAAGGCGACCGGGGACGCCGCGCTGCTGTCGATCCCCCGGGACCTCTGGGTCGACATCCCGGGGAAAGGCTTCGACCGCATCAACTCGGCGTACGCCGACGGCCCGCCCGTCCTCGTGCAGACGGTGCAGGACGCGCTCGGGCTGCCGGTGCATCACTACGTCGAGATCGACTTCTCCGGGTTCAAGCAGCTCGTCGACGCGATCGGCGGCGTCGAGCTGTGCTTCTTCTACCCGACCCGAGACACGCGCACCGGACTCGACGTCCCCGAGCCCGGCTGCCACATCGCCGACGGCATCGAGGCGCTCGCGTATGCCCGCAGCAGGTACTTCGAGCAGTACATCGACGGCGAGTGGAAGGTCGACGGCACCGCCGACATCGGGCGCACGAAACGGCAGCAGGACTTCGTCGACCGGGCGCTCCGTGGGGCGTTGGCCGAGGTGAAGGCGAACCCGTTCGTGGCAGGCGACCTCCTCGGGGCCGGTGGCTCGGCAGTCCGCATCGACGACGAGCTCGACCTGTTGCAGACGGCGTCGTCGCTGCGCCCCGCCGTCGACGCCGGCCTCGCCACCTGGTCACTCCCCGTCGTCGGTACGACGATCGACGGCAAGTCCGTGCTGCAGCTGGGTGACGGCGCCGCCGCAGTGCTCGACTGGTTCGCCGGCCGCGGACCGGAACCGGCGCCGCAGTCCTGATGTCCCGGGTGCATCACCGCCGGTTCGGCCATACTGTGCCCCGACTATGAAGGCTCTCATCCTCGCCGGCGGCGCCGGCACGCGGCTGCGGCCCATCACGCACACCAGCGCGAAGCAGCTCGTGCCCGTGGCCAACAAGCCGATCCTCTTCTACGGCATCGAGGCGATGGTGGCCGCGGGCATCACCGAGATCGGCGTCATCGTGGGCGACACCCGCGACGAGGTGATGGCGGCCCTCGGTGACGGCTCGCAGTGGGGTGCCAGCATCACCTTCATCCCGCAGGACGAACCGCTCGGCCTCGCCCACTGCGTGCTCATCGCCCGTGACTTCCTGGGCGACGACGATTTCGTCATGTACCTCGGTGACAACCTGCTCGAGCAGGACCTCGGCGCGTTCGTGGCCGCGTTCGAGGAGGCTCGCACCACGGCAGAGCCGCCCACCGCGCAGATCCTGCTGAAGCGTGTCCCCGACCCGCACCGCTTCGGCATCGCCGAGCTCGACGCGGCGGGTCATGTGGTCCGGCTCGTCGAGAAGCCCGAGCACCCGCCCACCGACCTCGCCCTCGTCGGTGTGTACCTCTTCGACCGCACGATCCTCGATGCCGTCCGTGCCATCGCGCCGTCGCCGCGTGGCGAGCTCGAGATCACCGATGCCATCCAGTGGCTGGTCGACGCCGGTTGCAGGGTCCGTCAGGAAGAGCTCACCGGCTGGTGGATCGACACGGGGAAGCTCACCCCGCTGCTCGAGGCGAACCGCCTGCTGCTCGAGAAGATCGAGACCCGCGTCGACGGTTCGGTCGACGAGACATCGGTCGTCGATGGCCGCGTCGTCATCGAGGCGGGCGCCACGATCGTCCGGTCCACCCTGCGTGGCCCGCTCGTCATCGGCGCGGGCACCGTGATCGAGGACAGCTTCATCGGACCGTTCAGTGCCATCGGCAATGCCTGCACCGTTCGCCAGAGCGAGATCGAGCACTCGGTCGTCATGGACGGCAGCAGCATCACCGACATCAAGCGCCTCGAGGACAGCCTCATCGGCAAGGAGGCCGTCGTGGCCCGCACCCAGGTGCGGCCCCGGGCCCTCCGACTCATGGTGGGCGACCACTGCCAGATCGACGTCGAGTAACAGGAAGGCCCGCAACCCCCATGGCACACATCCGCCCGAGCGAGGCCATCGACGGCGTGTTCGTGGTCGAGCCGTCGCTGCACGGCGATCAGCGCGGCCTCTTCATCGAGACCTACCGGCGCGAGTGGTTCCCCAACGGTCGCGAGATGATCCAGGGCAACCGCTCGAACAAGCAGGCCGGCGCGCTGGTGGGCCTCCACTACCACATGCATCAGGCCGACTACTGGTACTGCCCGGTCGGCACGATCCGGGTGGTGTTGCACGACCTGCGCGAAGGAGGCCCCACCGACGGCGTCACCGAGTGCTTCGACATCAGCGGCGAGAACCACCTCGGCGTGTTCATCCCACCGGGTGTCGCGCACGGCTTCGCAGCGCACACCGACGTCGTCATGACCTACCTCGTCGACTGCTACTACAACCCCGCCGACGAGCTGGGCGTGAAGTGGGACGACCCGGTCATCGGCGCCGACTGGGGCATCACCGACCCGATCCTGTCCGCTCGCGACGAGGCCAACCCGCTGCGCGTCGACCTCCCCGTGGGTCGTCGGCCGTACTGGCCGATGCGCACCTGACCGGCTCCCACCACCGAGATCGACAGAGAGACGCACCCATGAAGATCTTCGTCACGGGCGGGGCCGGGTTCATCGGCTCGAACTACGTCCGCCACATCCTCAGCACCACCGACGACGAGATCACCGTCTACGACTCGCTCACGTACGCCGGCAACCTCGAGAACATCGCCGACCTCCTCGCCGACGACGGACCCACCGCGGGGCGCTGCCACTTCGTGCACGCCGACATCTGCGACCAGGACGCCGTGCTCGCGGCCATGCGGGGCCACGACGCGGTCGTGCACTTCGCCGCCGAGACCCACGTCGACCGATCGATCAAGGACGGCCACTCGTTCGTCCGCACGAACTGCTTCGGCACGAACGTGCTGTGCGACGTGGCCCGGCAGGTCGAGGTGCAGCGGTTCCTCCACATCTCGACCGACGAGGTCTACGGCTCGATCGAGGAGGGATCGTTCACCGAGGAGGATCGTCTCGGGCCGCGCTCGCCGTACTCGGCGGCCAAGGCCGGCAGCGATCTCATCGCGCTCAGCTACTTCACCACGCACGGCCTACCGGTGCTGGTCACGCGCTGCAGCAACAACTACGGGCCGTACCAGTTCCCCGAGAAGCTCATCCCGCTGTTCACCACCAACCTGCTCGACGGCAAGAAGGTGCCGTTGTACGGCGACGGGGGCAACGTGCGCGACTGGATCCACGTCCACGACCACAACACCGCCGCCGACCTGGTGCTCCGCCAGGGCACGGTGGGCGAGATCTACAACATCGGCGCGGGTAACGAGGTCACGAACAAGGACATCACCTACCGCCTGCTCGAGCTGACGGGCCGCGACGAGAGCTTCATCACGCCGGTCGCCGACCGGCTCGGGCACGACCGTCGCTACTCGATCACGCACGAGAAGATGACGGCCATGGGCTGGCGCTGCGAACACGACTTCGTCGACGGCCTCGCCGACACCGTCGAGTGGTACCGCTCGAACCGGGCCTGGTGGGAGCCGCTCAAGGCGCGGGCAGCCCTGTGACGGTGACCCTGTGAGAGTGACCCAGTGAGAGTGCTCGTCACCGGTGCAGCGGGTCAGCTCGGCCGTGACACCGTCCTCGCGTGCGAGGCGGCGGGTGACACCGTGTTCGGCGTCGACCGGTCACAGCTCGACGTCACCGACCGTGATGCGGTGCTCGGCGCCATCACGTCGCTGCGTCCCGATGCGGTCATCCACTGCGCGGCGTGGACCGCCGTCGACCTCTGCGAGGGTGACCCCGCCCGTGCGTTCGACGCGAACGCGATGGCTGTCCGCCATGTGGTCGAGGCGTGCCACCGCGTCGGTGCGCACCTGGTGCACGTCAGCACCGACTACGTCTTCGACGGCAGCCTCCCCCGGCCCTACCACGAGTGGGACACGCCCAACCCGGCCAGCACGTACGGCGCCTCGAAGCTGGCCGGCGAGCGAGAGGCACTCGCGCTCGGACCCGATGCCGCGGTGGTCCGCACCTCGTGGGTGTGTGGCGAGCACGGCGCCAACATGGTGAAGACGGTGCTGCGCTTCGCCGCCGAACGGCCGACGCTGTCGTTCGTCACCGACCAGATCGGCCATCCCACGTTCACCGCCGACCTGGCGCCGATGCTGCGCCGGGTGGCGATCGATCGGCGCAGCGGCGTGCACCACCTCACCAACTCGGGTGCGGTGAGCTGGCACGCGTTCGTCCAGGAGATCGTGCGTCTGATGGGCAAGGACCCGGCCATGGTGCTGCCCATCGTCACCGCCGATCTCGACCCGCCGCGGCCGGCACCCCGGCCCGCCAACAGCGTGCTCGACAACGCGGTCGCCCGCCTCGGTGGTCTTCCCCCGATGCGCGACTTCCGCGAGCCGCTGGCCGAGCTGCTGGCACGTCTGACGGCCTGACGCTCCGGCTGCGACCCTCGACGCCGCTTCGCGGAGCAGCACAGTCCCTCCTTGGCAACGTGGTGCTCCGCGAGGGGATTCGCGAGCATCAGCAGGTGTGGCGGTGGCCCGGGTCAGTGTGCGGCGGCGAGGCGATCGGCGCGCTGGGCCTCGGCCATCGTGGCGATCTCGTCGATCTCGTCGGTGTCGAAGCCGGCCATCTCGCGGAACCGCCGGGCCAGGCGGATGGCCGCATCGCGGTTCTCGCCACGCATGCCGCGGACGTTGAACAGGCCGTCGACCGTGCGCTGGAACTCGAGCGCCTGCTTCTGCCGGTCGGCGTCGTTCTTGGTGAGTTCGCGGAGCCAGGTGCTGCCCATCTTCACGTGGGTGACCTCGTCGGCGAGCATCCAGTCCTCGGCGAACCACAGCGTGTCGTCGTTCATCTCGGCGGCGAAGTCGCGCATCGTGGTGAACACGTCGATGGCGAGTCCCTCGAGCGCACGGTTCACGCCGGCGAGGCGGAACACCGGGTCGGGGTGGCAGGCCGCCTCGAACAGCGTGACCGCCTCGCTGTACTCGCCGATGTCGGTGCCCATGTGGTCGCCGAGTTTGATGCTGATCTCGACGTGGCGGGCCTCGTCCCAGCACTGCCGGGCCATGTCGAGCTTCATCGCGAACGGTGTCTCGGCGGTCGTGTAGTCGTAGGCCGTGCGGCCGGCGCCCTCGAGCGCCTGGATCTCACCGACGAAGATGCCGTGCATCTGGCGGCGGGCATGGTCGGGGGAGTGCTCCGACCCGGGGTTCATCCGCCGGTCCTCGCCCACGTCGTTGGGGCGCTGATCGGCGAACCGCTCGGCGGTGGTGATGCGGTGGAACCGCTCGTCACGGGCGAGCGAGGACGGCGGCAGCTGGGTGCGCATGGCGCGATCGTACGCCTGCGCGACCTCCCTGAACAGGGTGAACATCGTCCGTGCTGGTACACCGGCCATGATGTCAGCCATGCGTGTGGCCTACACCCTCGAGCAGTGCTGGCACGCGGTGCCGGGCGGCACCGCGGTGTCGGCGCTGCGCGTCGCCGAGGCCATGGTCCATCACGACGACGTCCGCCTCATCGGCGTCGCCGGCCGCCACAAGCATCTGCCCCCCGACCCGTGGCTGCCGCCCATCCCCGTCGCCCGCCTCCCGCTCGCGGCACCGTGGCTCTACCAGACATGGCTCCACCTCGGATGGCCCAAGGTCGAGCGAGCGGTGGGCCGTGTCGACGTCACCCACGCCACCGGGCTCATCCCGTGCCCCACCGATGCCCCGCTGGTCGTCACCCTGCACGACCTCGCCTTCCTGCACGAGCCGAAGCACTTCACGAAGCACGGGGTCCGGACCTTCCGCGCCAGCCTCGAGCACATTCGCCGACACGCCGACGTCGTGCTCTGCAGCAGCCAGGCGACCCTCGACGACGTGTCCTTCGCCGGCATCGGCGCCGATCGGCTCCGGCTCGTTCCCCTGGGCGTCGATGCCGAGCGCGCCACGGTTGCCGAGGTCGCCCGTGTCCGCTCGCTGTTCGACCTGCCCGAGCGCTACCTGCTGTTCGTCGGCACGCTCGAGCCTCGGAAGAACCTGCGCGGCCTCACCGCAGCGATCGGGTTGCTCGACGATCCGCTCCCGTTGGTGGTCGTCGGCGCCGATGGCTGGGGCGATCTCGAGATCGACATCCGATGCGACGTGCGCTTCCTCGGTTTCGTGCCCAGCGAGGACCTCGACCCGCTGTACGCCGGCGCCGAGGTCTTCTGTTACCCCAGCGAGCGCGAGGGGTACGGACTCCCGGTGCTCGAGGCGATGGCCCAGGGCGTCCCGGTGGTCACGAGCGTTGGCACGGCCACCGAGGAGACCGCCGGCAGCGCGGCGGTGCTCGTCGAACCGAAGGACCCGGCCGACATCGCCCGCGGCATCGTCGAGGCGCAGTCCCGGAGCACCGAGCTCTCGGCGAAGGGTCGATCCCGTGCGTCGAAGCGCAGTTGGTCGCACACGGCCTCCCTCACGGCGGCGGTGTACCGCGA
>JBEGOE010000269.1:0-7913 GCA_041182165.1 Actinomycetota bacterium | reverse complement strand
CCCCCTTGCGGGACCCCTGGAAATCGGAGAGCACCGGCACGGTGACGCCGGTGAACAGCTCCCCGGCACGCACGACGGTGCGCTTCGGGCCGGTGGCGAACTCGGCGAAGGGCACATCGCGCTCGCCACCGCCGGCCGACGCGAGGTGCACGACGGCGTCGAGCGCCGCCAGCACCGGGAGGCCGTCACCGGCCGGTGAGGCGGTGCCGAGGTTGCCGCCGATCGTGGCGGCATTGCGGATCTGGGGCGACCCGACGGTGCGCGCCGCCTGCGCGAGCGCCGGGGCCAGGGATGCGAGCGGCTCGGTCCCCAGCTCGGCATAGGTGACAGCAGCGCCGATGCGCAGGGTGCCGGACTCCGGATCGTGCCGCCAGGTGCGGAGCTCCGCCACACGGTTCACGCACACGACGTCGCCGGCGCGCCGGTGCCCCCCGTTCAGTTCGACCATGAGGTCGGTGCCGCCGGCAAGCACCAGGGCCGCCGGCGCGGCGGCAAGGTGGGCGAGCGCTTCATCGTGGGAGGACGCGACCAGGACGGACATCGGCGCGACTGTACATTTTGTCAAGGGCACAGACCGGGCATCCGGACGTCGTTCACACGACCTTCACGGCGCGGGCCGCCGATGGGACCCCGTCAGCCGTCGCCGGCACCGACGAACGGGCAGTGCCGACACCCGCTCGAGCAGCAGTAGCCCCGCTCGGCGAGGAAGGCCGAGGTGAACACCATGAACCCGGTGACCGGGTCTCGGTACGACGTGTTCCCATTGGCCACGGCAGCACGATGGCGTGCCGCGATCTCGTCGTAGCGCGGGTGGTCGGCGCGCAGCCGGCGTGGGTCGGGACGGTCGAGGTGGTCGGGACGCACGCTCGGCACGAACGAAAAGGTACTCGCCCTCCGCGTTGACACACCCACGTGGTTGGCTAAGGTGAGCCAGCCGACGTGTGATGGGGGTCACAACTCGAACCGTCGGCCAATTCACACACGAAGGGGGAAGCGTGACAACACAACGACCGCAGCGACACCGTCGGGGGAGGCTGCTCGCAGTAGCAGCCGTCAGCCTCGGACTCGTGGCAGGTGCATGCAGCAAGAAGGACGACGCGTCCACCGATGCCACCACCGCGACAACCGAGGCAGCCACAGAGTCGACCACCGGAGGGGGCACCGACACCACGGTCGCCGACACCACGCCCACCACCGAGGCCGTCAAGGACCCGGTCATGGGTGGCACCCTCATCGTCAGCGGCGAGGCCGAGGCCACCAACCCGTGGACACCGGCCGCCATGCAGTGCGACTCGTACTGCCAACAGCGCGCACGCTCGTTCTACGATCCGCTCGTCTCCCTGAACTCCGATCTCGAGCTCACCGGCTGGCTGGTCGAGACGTTCGAGCCGAACGCCGACTACACCGAGTGGACCTTCACGCTCCGCTCGGGCATCAAGTTCCACGACGGCACCGACCTCGACGCCGCAGCCGTGGTGCGCAACTTGCAGGACGCCGGCACCGGGCTGCTGCTTGCGGCCGCCATCACCGACTTCGGCAAGAACCCGGACGGCACCCTGGCAATCGAGGCCACCGGCCCACTCAGCTTCACCATCAAGACCGGTAAGGGTGGCGATCTCAGCCAGCCCCGTCCGTGGCCGAACCTGCCGGCCTCCCTGTCCGGCCAGCTCGGCCTCATCGCGTCACCCCCGTGGCTCGACGCGGTCAAGGCCGGCACCGGCGATCCCACGATGGCGGTCGGCACCGGCCCATTCATCGTCGAGAGCTACTCGCCGAGGGACAAGCTCATCGTCAAGCGCAACCCGAACTACTGGATGAAGGACGCGAAGGGCAACCAGCTCCCCTACCTCGACAGCATCGAGTACCGCGTCATCGAGGACAGCGAGACGGCCGGCTCGGCGCTCGAGAACGGCGACATCGACATCTTCTCGACGTCGTCCGCCGTGGTCATCAACAAGTTCCGCGACCAGCCCGACGAGTTCCCGATGGTCGAGCAGGACTCGCTCTCCGAGACGAACTACATCCTCATCGACCTCGACAAGCCCGGCAACCTGCAGAACAAGGACTTCCGCTGCGCGCTGTACAAGGCCATCGACCGCCAGGAGACCATCGACCTCACGGCCGACGGCATCCTCCAGGTGGCCAACGGCCTGTTCTCGCCGGGCCAGGAGGGCTACATGGAGGACAACGGCACCGACACCTCGCAGGACATCGAAGGCGCCAAGGCGCTCATCGAGAAGTTCAAGTCCGAGAACCCGGGCGCCGAGCTCAAGGTGAAGTACGGCACGACCGTCACGGCGATCAACGCCCAGACGGCAGAGCTGCTGCAGGGCTACTGGGCGGAGATCGGCGTCGAGACCGAGATCGTCCAGGTCCCCCAGGACCAGTTCATCACCAAGGCGCTGTTCGGTGACCCCGAGTTCTTCATGTACGGATGGCGCAACCACGCCGGCACCAGCATCGACAGCCAGTACTTCTGGTGGCACTCGTCGGCGGCTGCACCCGATGGCCAGCTCGCACTCAACTTCGGTCGTGTTCGTGACCCGATCGTCGATGAGAACCTCGAGGCTGCCCGCGGCGAAATCGACGCCACCAAGCGCGCCGAGTTCGCGCAGAACGTGAACAAGCAGATGGCGGCCGAGTGCTACCAGTTCGCCGGCTCCTGGACTCTGTGGGGCACCCCCCACCAGTCGTCCGTCCAGGGTCTGAACACGCTCGTGCTTCCCGATGGCAGCAAGGCACGTGACGGCGCTGGCTTCTCCGGCCAGTTCTACACGCAGACCCTCTGGCTCGACGAGAGCGCCTGATCCACCTCCGGCAGGACCGGGTGGGGCCGCGTATGCTGCACCACCCGGTCCTCCACCCATGTCTTGTCCCGACCACACGACCCGCCCTGCCGGGCGCTCCCAGAGGTGAGTGAGTGCGTTACTTCCTGCAACGCCTGCTGCAGTTCTCGATCGTCTTCTTCATCGTCACGTTCGCCGTGATGATCCTGATGCGATTGGGTCTGAACGCGCCCGGCGACCCCGCCCGCACGCTGCTCGGCGGCACCGCCGATCAGGAGCTGATCGACGAAACCACCGCCAAGTACCGCCTCGACAGCAACCTGTTCGTCCAATACTTCTTCTGGCTGAAGGGGATGCTCACCGGCGACATGGGCTACAGCGTCCCGAACTCGATCTCGGTCGCGGCCTACATCCAGGCCCGAGCGATGACCACCATCCTCCTCGGGCTCTACGCCACGGTCTTTGCTGTGCTGATCTCCGTGCCGCTCGCCGTCCACCAGGCCTACAAGCGTGACTCGATGTTCGACAAGGTGGGCAGCGGCCTGTCGTTCGTGTTCGTGTCGGTGCCCGCCATCGTGCTCGCCCCGATCCTCACGATCGTCCTCATCAACGAGAGCGAGATCTCCTTCGGGGACTACGTCCTCACCATCGGCGGCTGGTTCCCTCGGGTGGGCGACAAGATCTACCCCTGGCAGGACCTCGGTGCGCACATCGAGAACTTCTTCGTGCCGACCCTCGTCCTCACGTTGCCGCTCGCCGCGATCTACACCCGACTGCTTCGCGGCGACATGGTCCAGACGCTGCAGGCCGACTTCGTCACGCTCGCCAGCGCCAAGGGCGTCTCACCCCGCCGGGTGCTCTGGGTGCACGCACTCCGCAACTCTCTCTTCTCGTTCGTCACCAGCATCGGCACGCAGCTGGGTGCGATCGTGGGCGGCGCGATCGTGGTCGAACAGTTCTTCGACCTCGACGGGATGGGCAGCATGCTCGTCGGCGCCATCCTCAGCAAGGACCTGTTCACCGTGCAGAGCACAGCCGCCATTCTGGTCGCCTGCGTCGTCGTCGTGAACCTCATCGTCGACCTGATGTACGCCGTCATCGATCCCCGCATCCGCCACATGCGGGCACTCGCCTGAGGACTCCACACCATGAGCACCGCTGTCGCACCACCACCCGCCGCCACCCCCGAGTCGCCGCCTGCCACCGAGCCGGCTCCGTTCAAGCCGAAGCGCAAACGGCCGTCCACCGGCCTGATCCTCGCCTGCACGTTCCTGTTCGTCCTCGTGTTTCTCGCTGTCTTCGCCGACTACCTGGGTTTCATCCGCTATCCGGACGAAAAGGTGCTCGTCGACGGCAAGGCCGGCCGCTACAAGCTCGGACCGGGCTGGGAGGCATGGTTCGGTACCGACGGCCTGTCGCACGACGTCTTCGCCTCGTGCATCTACGGTGCTCGGGTCACGCTGCAGATCGGCCTGTTCGCCACGGCGTTCGGCATCATCGTCGGTGGCTTCCTCGGCGTGCTCGCCGGCTACTTCCGCAAGACCACCGACCGGGTCGTGTCGATCATCACCGACTGCCTGCTGGCGATGCCCGCACTGCTGCTCGCGATGATCCTCGTCAGCCGCCTCGATGACGTGAGGAACGACGTCACCTGGCTCGACTGGTTCAGCCGCAAGTGGCAGCTCGTGTTCACCCTCGGCCTCCTCGCCGTCGCACCACTTGCCCGCATCGTCCGGGCCCAGACGATGTCGCTCCGTGAGCGAGAGTTCGTCCTGGCCGCACGCAGCCTCGGCGCAAAGCCGGGCCGCGTCATCCTGCGCGAGATCATGCCGAACCTGATCCCGGCGATCCTCACGGTCGCGTTCACCGGTCTCAGCATCATCATCGCGGCGGAGGGCGCGCTGGCGTTCCTGGGCCTGGGCGTCGAGATCGGCACGCCCACGTGGGGCAAGCTCATCAACGACAACCGCAATCAGATCGACGTCGCCTGGTGGGCCACGTTCTTCCCGTGCCTCATGCTGTTCCTCACGGTCGTGTCGTTCAACGTCATCGGCGACCGGCTCTCACGACGCTTCGACATCCGACAGGCAGGGGTATGAGCACTCGCATCCAAGCATCGACCCGCGACCTCGAGGGCCCGCTCCTCGAGCTCACCGACGTGTCCACCCACTTCAGGACGCCCCGCGGCCTCGTACGGGCAGTCGACGGCGTCAGCTTCACCCTCGAGCGCGGCAAGGCGCTCGGCATCGTGGGCGAGAGCGGCTCGGGCAAGACGATCCTCTCCCGGTCGATCATGGGCCTGTTGCCGCCACGCGGCACGGTCCGCGGCGGCAGCATCAAGTTCGAGGGCCGAGAGATCGGCAACCTCGACCGCAAGGCGATGCGGGGGGTGTGGGGCAAGGAGATGGCCATGATCTTCCAGGACCCCATGACCTCGCTGAACCCGGTCATGAAGATCGGCAAGCAGATCGCCGAGCCGCTCCAGATCCACCTCGGCATGAACAAGCAACTCGCCTGGGCGACGGCCGAACGGTTGCTGCAGGACGTCCGCATCCCCGAGGCCAAGCGACGGCTCGACCAGTACCCGCACGAGATGTCCGGCGGCATGCGCCAGCGCGTCATGATCGCCATCGCGCTCGCCTGCGGCCCCACCGCACTGTTCGCCGACGAGCCCACCACGGCGCTCGACGTCACGGTGCAGGCCCAGATCCTCGACCTGCTCGGCGAGCAGCGCCGCGACCGCAACATGTCGCTGATCCTCGTTACCCACGACCTCGGCGTGGTCGCGGGCCACACCGACGAGATCGCCGTCATGTACGGCGGCAAGCTCGTCGAGAAGGCCAGCACCAAGGGCCTCTTCGCGAACATGAAGATGCCGTACACCGAGGCGCTGCTGCAGAGCATCCCCAAGCTCGACGACCCCAGCCACACCCGGCTCAATGCCATCGCCGGGCGGCCACCCGATCTCGTCAACCCGCCGAAGGGGTGCCGGTTCGCACCACGCTGCCCCTACGCCAGCGACAAGTGCATCAACGAGGAGCCACCGCTCGTGCCCACCGCCGAGGACCCCAACCACCTGTACGCGTGCTGGTACCCGGTGGGCAGCACCGAGTACCACGAGGCGAAGCGGCGCCTCGCCGAGCCCACCGACGGCCTCGCCACCGCCACGGCGGCGCTCTGATGGCCGGCACCGGCAAGGCGCACCTGCGCGACTCCCCCGACGTCCTGCTCCGCATCGAGGACCTCGTCGTCGAGTTCCCCGTGGGCCGCACCGGCCTGAAGGTCAACGCCGTCAGCGGCATCAGCCTCGACGTGCTGCGCGGCGAGACCCTCGGCCTCGTCGGCGAGTCGGGCTGCGGCAAGAGCACCACAGGCCGAGCGATCATGCAGCTCCCCCGCCCCACCAGTGGCTCGGTCAGGTTCGAGGGCAAGGAACTCACCGAGATGTCCGGCGACACGATGCGCGAAGCGCGCACCCGCATGCAGATGATCTTCCAGGATCCGATCTCGTCGCTGAACCCGCGCCGCAAGGTCCGCCAGATCGTCATGGAGCCGCTCACCATCTGGAAGCGCGGCACCTCCGCCGAGCGCGACGCCAAGGTCGACGAGATCCTCGAGCGCGTCGGCATCGACCCGGTTCGCGCCAGTGAGAGCCAACCGCACCAGTTCTCGGGCGGCCAGTGCCAGCGCATCTCGATCGCCCGGTCGCTCGTCCTCGAGCCCTCGCTCATCATCTGCGACGAGCCGGTCAGCGCGCTCGACGTCAGCGTCCAGGCCCAGGTGCTGAACCTGCTCGAAGACCTCAAGGCGCAGTACGGCCTCACGCTCATCTTCATCGCCCACGACCTCGCCGTGGTGAAGAACATCAGCGACCGAGTCGCCGTCATGTACCTCGGCAAGATCTGCGAGGTCGCCCCGTCGGACCTGCTCTACCAGGAGCCTGCGCACCACTACACGAAGGTGCTCCTCGACTCGATCCCCGTTCCGGACCCGGAGGTCGCGGCACAGCGCACCGCCATCGAGGGCGAACCGCCGTCCCCGGTCCTGCCGCCGCCGGGCTGCCGGTTCAACACGCGGTGCCCCGCCGCCGACGACATCTGCCGCACCGTCGAACCGCAACTGGTCGACCTCGGTCACGGTCACTACGTCGCCTGCCACCACCCGCTGGTCACGCCCGTGTCGCTGAGCGGTCAGTCGTCGACCGCAGCGGTCATCACCGAACCCGCCACGTAGCTCTCGGCGATCGCGTACGCCGCCTCCGGCGACCAGTGGAGGCCATCAGGCCGCCACGACGCGTCGTCGACGTGCCCGTTCGCCGTCAGCCATCCGTTCAGATCGAGCACCGACAGGGTGCCCGGCCGCTCGGCCGCCACCTTGCGGATCACGTCGAACTGGACCTCGTACCGCGCCGGGTCGAGCATCACCCGTTGCGCCCCCGGGAACGCGGCGATGGGGACCGGTGCGAGCACCCACGCGATGTCATCGACACCCTGCGACGACAGTGCGTCGGCGAATGCCCGGTAGTCGAGCAGCAGGCGTTCGCGGAAGCGAGGATCGAACGGGGTGAGCACTCCCTCGTCGTCGCTCCACGACCGGTCCTCGACATCGCGCATCGTCACCATCACCATCGCGACGTCGGGCTGCAGGTCGCGCACCATCGCCGGCAACCGCACGTCGAGCGCATCACGGCACGGAGACGTCCAGTCGATCGAGCCGTCCGTCGGCACCGTCCCGCTGCGCAGCAGTCCACAGCCGGCCTCGGACGCATCGGTCACCTGTGCCGATGCAGGGTGGTCCATGGCCCAGGCCGACAGACCGGCGGCGGTGAAGGTGGCGGTCGAGTCACCGACCACGATGATGCGGACCGGCCTGGTCACGGCCGGCACCGCGACCGTTCCCCCGGGGATGCTCGCGGTCGTCGCCACCACCGTGCTCGACGGGGACGATGCCGGTGGGCTCGTCGACGGCACGACGGCCAGGGGCTCGAGCGCTCCAGGCACCGCAGGCTGAATCGGGGCGAGATCGGTGGCCGGTGCCGTCTGCACTGCTCCGGCGGGTTGCACCGCCACGACCACGATGGCCGACGCCGCCAGGGTGATCGCACCGCCGATCGCCAGCGGCCGCCCC
>JBEGOE010000268.1:0-13752 GCA_041182165.1 Actinomycetota bacterium | reverse complement strand
GCCCGCGGTGCACGAAGTTCCACGCGAAGCGGGCGGCGGTGGAGGCGATGCGCAGGTCGCACTGCGACGTGAACTCGGCGCCCATGCCCACGGCCGGACCGTCGATGGCGCACACCGTCGGCTTGCGGCACTGGGCGATCGGCCACCATGCGTGCCGGTCGTCGGCTGACCCCCGGAGGCCACGCGTCTCGCCGGGCACGGTGGCCAGATCGGCCAGGTCGGTGCCGGCACAGAAGGAACCCGGCACACCGGTGACCACCAGCACGACGGTGGACGGGTCGGCGTCAGCCGCAGCCACGGTCTCGATGAACCGGCCGAGCATCGCGTACGTCATCGCGTTGCGCTTCTCGGGCCGGTCGATCGTGATCGTCCCGATCGGACCCTCGGTGGTGTAGCGGATGTGCTCGGCCATGTCGCCGACGTTATGCGCCGTACAGTCGCGACATGGCACTGCATCCCAACGGCATCAACCACCTCGCCATCGCCACACGCGACATCAAGGGCCAGATCGAGTTCTTCACCGACGTGCTCGGCGGCGAACTGAAGGCCCTCTACTGGATGCACGGTGTGGCGAACACCTTCCATGCGTTCGTCGAGCTCGGCCCGACCTGCTGCATCGCCTTCCAGCAGCACCCCGACAACCCCATCGACGTACAGCTCGGCGTCACGCACGCGGGCAACGCCGGCGGCCAGGTGACGGCCGGCACCATGCAGCACCTGGCCCTCAACGTCGACTCGCTCGCCGATCTCTACGCGATGCGCGACCGCATCCGCAGCCGCGGCATCGTCGTGCTGGGGCCGATGAACCACGGGATGTGCCAGAGCATGTACTTCGCCGGGCCGGAGGGCCTCGCGCTCGAGATCGCGTGCGGCGGGGCCATCGATGAGAAGGCATGGATCGACCCCGAGGTGCAGGCACTGGCCGGCATCTCCGACGATGACCTCGCCCGCTTCATGGCTCCGCCGGTACAGGATCGTTCGGGTGAGCCCGTGCCGCAGCCGTCGTTCGATCCGGCCAAGCCGCACCTCGCCTACCCGCCCCACGTGTACGAGCACCTCCTCGCCCTGACCGACGACCAGATGTGGTCGGCCGTCCCCTCCCAGCCCCCGGTGAAGGTCGGCTGAGCCCGGATACCGTGGCCGGCCATGGAGCAGTACGACCTCGTCATCCTGGGTTCCGGTAGCGGCAACTCGATCATCTCGCCGGCACTCGACGACTGGAAGATCGCCATGGTCGAGGAGTGGGTGTTCGGCGGCACGTGCCTGAACCGCGGCTGCATCCCCACGAAGATGTTCGTGCACACCGCCGACACGGTGCTCCACATCCAGCACGCATCGCGCCTCGGCGTCGATGCACACGTCGACGCGATCCGCTGGGACGACATCCGCAACCGCGTGTTCAACCGCATCGACCCCATCGCCGCCGGCGGCGAGCGGTACCGCACGCACGAGTGCCCCAACGTCACCGTCCATGCAGGCCGCGGCCGTTTCATCGGCGAGCGCCAGCTCGAGGTCGCCACAGCCGACGGGCCCGTACAGATCGCCGGCAACCAGGTCGTGGTGGCCGCCGGTGCACGGCCCCTCGTCCCCGACATCCCCGGTCTTGTCGAGACCGGCTTCCACACCAGCGACGACATCATGCGCGTCGAGCAGGTGCCCGAGCACCTCATCGTGCTGGGCGGCGGGTTCGTCGCCTGCGAGCTGTCGCACGTCTTCGGGGCGTTCGGCGGCAACATCACCATCGTCGTCCGCGGCAACCAGTTGCTGCGGTCCGAGGACCACGACATCGCTGCGGCCATCACCACCGACTTCGCCCGCCGCTTCGACGTCCGGACGAACGCCACCGTCACCCTGGTCGAGCGTGCCGGCGACCGCGTGCTCGTGCACCTGCAGGACGGCTCGGTCATCGAGGGCTCCGACATCCTCGTCGCCACGGGCCGTGTGCCGAACAGCGACGTCATCGACGCCGCTGCCGGAGGCCTCGCCGTGCACCCCGACGGGCGCATCCGGGTCGACCCCACCGGCGCGACCTCGGTGCCCGGCGTGTGGGCGCTCGGCGACATCAGCTCACCCTGGATGCTGAAGCACGTCGCCAACCACGAGGCCCGCGTGGTGGCCCACAACATCGCCAACCCCGGCAACCTCCACGAGAGCGACTACCGGGCGGTACCGCACGCGGTGTTCACCAACCCGCAGATCGCGAGCGTGGGGCTCACCGAGCGCGAGGCGGTGGCGGCGGGCATCGACATCATGACCACGACCCACCGTTACAGCGACGTCGCCTACGGGTGGGCACTCGAGGACACCGAGAGCTTCTGCAAGCTGGTCGCCGATCGCAGCACCCGCCGCCTCGTGGGCGCCCACATCATCGGGCCGCACGCATCGAGCCTCATCCAGCAGCTGGTGCAGGGCATCCGCTACGGCGCCACCATCGACGAGATGGCACGCGGTCAGTACTACGTGCACCCGGCGCTCGGCGAAGTCGTCGAGAACGCACTGCTCCGCTTCGACGTCGCGTAGCAACACCGCCCGCCTCCCGTCGGCGGCAGCACCGGCGCGTTACCGTGGCACCTCGTGCCCTCTGCCTTCCTGCATCCCTTCGCCAAGCCCACCCGAGAGTCGTTCATCACCGTCGTGCGCGGCGAGGGGGCACTCCTGTGGGACGCCGACGGCAACGAGCTCGTCGACGGCATGGCCAGCCTCTGGTACTGCGCCATCGGGCACGGACGCGCCGAGATGGCCGACGCCATCGCCGCACAGGTCCGCACCCTCGAGGCGTACAGCTGCTTCGACCCGTTCACGAACGGGCCGGCCGAGCAACTCGCGTCCGAGCTCCACGACATCGCCCCCATGGCCGACAGCCGCATCTTCTTCTGCTCGTCGGGCTCCGAGGCCATCGACTCGGCGATGAAACTCGCACGCATCGCTCACGTCCAGGCCGGGCAGCCGCAGCGCAAGCTCATCATCTCCCGCACCCGCGGCTATCACGGCGTCGCGTACGGCGGCACGAGCGCGCAGGGCATCGCCCCGAACCGCGCCGACTTCGGCCCGTTCGTGGCCGACGTGGTGCAGGTGCCGGCCGACGACATCGAGGGCCTCGCCACGTTGATGGCCCAGCACAGCGACACGATCGCCGCTGTCCTCACCGAGCCGGTGCAGGGCGCCGCGGGCATCTACCCGCCCGCCGACGGCTACCTCGCCTCGCTCCGCAAGCTGTGCGACCAGCACGGCGCCTATCTCATCTTCGACGAGGTCATCACGGGGTTCGGTCGGCTCGGCTCGTGGTTCGGCGCTCACCACTTCGACGTGCGCCCCGACATCGTGACCTTCGCCAAGGCCGTCTCGTCCGGCTACCAACCGCTGGGCGGCGTCTTCGTGGGCCCGGCGCCGCGTGCGGGCCTCGAAGCCGACCCCGACTTCTTCATGCGCCACGGCTTCACCTACTCGGGTCATCCAACGGCCTGCGCCGCCGGGCTCACCAACCTCGAGATCATCCGCCGCGAGGGCCTGCTCGAGCGGGCGACGCATGTGGGCGCACGGCTGTCGGACGGGTTGCGCTCGCTCGCCGCCGACGGCGTCATCGACCACACCCGCGGCGAGGGCGCGATGTGGGCCGCCGGCCTGCACGAGTCGCAGAACGCGATGGCGATCCGCGACGACATGCTGCGCCGCGGCGTCATCACGCGAGCGATCAACACCGACACGCTCACGTTCTGCCCACCGCTGGTCATCACCGACGAACAGATCGACCGCATCATCGACACGCTGGCGGCCGTCGCGGCGGCCTGATCCGGCCTACCCTGCAGTCCATGACCACCAACTCGGGCGACGCCCTCGACGGCAAGCACGTCCTCGTCACCGGCGGCTCCAGCGGTATCGGCAAGGCGTGCGCCGAGCGGTACCGCGCCGAGGGCGCCACCGTCTACGTCACCGACATCCGGCCCTCGTCGTCCGACGAGATCGAGCTCGACGTCACCGACTCGGGCGCGTGGGCTGCGTTGATCGCCTCGCTCCCCCCGCTCGACGTCATCCACCTGAATGCCGGCATCACCACCCCGGGCCGCACACCGGCGTCCGAGGGTGCCATCCCGCTCACCGACGTCACCGACGAGGCGTACCGCGCCATCGTCGGCGTGAACCTCGACGGGGTGTTCTTCGGCGCCCGCGCCGTGCTGCCCACCATGGTGGCCAACGGTGGTGGCCACATCGTGGTCACCGCATCGATGGCCGGCCTCAGCGGCATGCCCGGCGACATCGCCTACACCGCCACCAAGCACGCCGTGGTGGGGCTCGTGAAGTCGCTCGGCGCGTCGGTCGACGCCTACGGGGTGTGCGTCAGCGCCATCTGCCCCGGCTTCGTCGACACCCCACTCGTGCCCGCCGACGCCCAGGCGTTCATCAAGGAGATGGGCATGCCGGTCATCGCCCCGTCGCAGGTGGCCGAGACCGCCATGCAGGCCATGGCAGCGCGGGTGAACGGTTCGCAGTGGATGGTGTGGGGCGACACGATCCGCATGATCGAGCAGCCGGACTTCGGCATCTCATGACCGATCTGCTGTTCAACCCCTTCGACCCGGCCTTCCGGGCGAACCCGTACCCGTTCTACGACCGGCTGCGCGAGACCGACCCGGTGCACGTGACCCCGCTGGGGTTCACGGTGCTCACCCGCTACGACGACATCGCCCGCGCCCTACGCGGCGCCGAGTTCGCCCGCGACGTCGAGGCCCACACGCCGCCGCCCACCGACCCCCTCCGCCTGCGGCGCCGCGAACGCTTCCAGCAGCGCCGCGACGAGGGCCGTGCGGCCAAGACGATCCTCAACCTCGACCCGCCCGACCACACGCGGCTGCGCCGTTTGGTGTCGCTCGCGTTCACACCGTCGGCGATCGAACGCCTCCGGCCGCGGGTACAGCAGTTGGTCGACGACGTCCTCGACGTGGCTGACGAGCGCGGCAGCATGGAGCTGGTCGACGAGCTCGCGTTCACGATGCCGTTCCAGGTGATCAGCGATCTGCTCGACCTGCCCACCGACCGCTCCGACGAGGTGCGCGAGTGGTCGCAGTGCCTCACGGCATCGCTCGAGCCGACCGCCGACGAGGCGACGCTCGACGCGTCCGAGGTCGCCGGCCAGCAGATGGGCGAGTACCTCCGCGAGGTCGTCGCCCACCGCCGCGACCACCTCGGCGACGACCTCCTGTCGGCGCTGCTGATGGTCGAGGCCGACGGTGACCGCCTCTCCCCCGTCGAGCTGATCTCGTTCGTCACCCTGCTCTACGTGGCCGGCCACGAGACCACGGTGAACCTCATCGGCAACGGCACGCTCGCACTGCTGAACCACCCGGACGAGCTTCGGCGCTGGGCCAGTGACCCCTCCCTCGACACGAACGCCGTCGACGAGCTCCTCCGCTTCGATGGCCCTGTGCAGCAGACCGTGCGGGTGCCCACCGAGGTCGTGCGCTTCCGCGACCGCGAGGTGCAGCCGGGCACGATGGTGATGACGGTGCTCGGCGCCGCGAACCACGACCCCGAGGTGTTCGACGATCCGCACACGCTGCGACTCGACCGCCCGAACGCAAGCCGGCACCTGGCCTTCGCGGCGGGGGTGCACTACTGCCTCGGCGCTGCGCTCGCCAAGCTCGAGGCCCAGGTGGCGATCGGCACCCTCATCCGCCGCTTCCCGGACGTCCACCTCGACGGCACCCCGACGTGGCGCGACCGGCTCACCATCCGCGGCGTCGACCACTTGCCGCTCGCCCTGCGCTGACCCCCTGGGTCAGTCGTCGGCGAGGAGGTCGATGAGGCTGCTGGTGTCCCAGCGACGGCCGCCGCGAGCGATCACCTGCGCGTAGAACTGGTCGACGAGCGCGGTCACCGGCAGCCGGGCGCCGTTGCGGTTCGCCTCGTCGAGCACGATGCCGAGATCCTTGCGCATCCACTCGACGGCGAAGCCGAAGTCGAACTCGCCCTTGGCCATCGTCTTGCCGCGGTTCTCCATCTGCCAGCTCTGCGCCGCGCCGTAGCGGATGACCTCGATGACCGCCTCGGGGTCGAGGCCGGCCTTCATCGCGAAGTTGATGCCTTCGCTGAGGCCCTGCACGATGCCCGCGATGCAGATCTGGTTGACCATCTTCGTGATCTGACCCGAGCCCGCCGGGCCCATCAGCGAGCACGCCTTGCCGTACGACATCATCACCGGACGGGCGAGCTCGTAGAACGCCTCGTCGTCGGCGCCACACATGATCGTCAGCTGGCCGTTCTCGGCCCCCGCCTGTCCGCCCGACACCGGAGCGTCGACGAAGCCCACGCCGAACTCGGCGCACGCCTCGGCGAGCTCCTTGGCGACCTCGGCCGATGCCGTCGTGTGATCGACGAGCACCGCACCGGCGGCTGCGCCGGACAGCGCGCCGTCCGGGCCGTACATCACCTCGCGGACGTCGTTGTCGTTGCCGACGCAGAGGAACACGAACTCGGCACCGTCGGCAGCCTCGCGGGGCGTCGGAGCGGCGCGGTTGCCGTAGAGCGCCACCCATGCCAGCGCCTTCTCCGGCGTTCGGTTGTAGACGGTGACCTGGTGGCCGGCGGCGGCGAGATGGCGGGCCATGGGAGTACCCATCACGCCCAGCCCGATGAAGGAGACAGCACTCACGCCGTCAGTCTTGCCGGTCACAAGCTCACGTGTGACCAGATCGGCGTCGAGGCCATCGCGGTCCACCCACAACGGCGCCGGATGCGTACAGTCGGCGGCATGAGCGCGTTCGGACCGGTGGTGCAGATCGCATACGTGGTGGACGACCCGGCAGCGGCCGCACAGCAGTGGCATGATCGACACGGCGCCGGCCCGTTCTTCCTGCGCCGCCACATCCCGGTCACCGACGTCGTCCACCGCGGTGAGCCGACGGTCTTCGACCACACGTCCGCGTACGGCTGGCTGGGCGGCGTGATGGTCGAGCTGTTCTGCCAGCACGACCGGGCGCCCAGCGCCGTCACCGAACGCTTCGGCCCGGGTGAGGGCGGCTTGCACCACATGGCGTGCATCGTCGACGACTACGACGCTGCGCTGGCTAGCGCGGAGCGCCTCGGGATGAGCGTCGCTACCACCGCCAAGGCCGGCCTGCTGCCGTTCGCGTTCATCGACGACCGCGCCGCCAACGGCCACTACTGGGAGGTCTACCCCAGCATCCCGAGGCTGCTCGACTTCTACGCCATGGTCCGCCGCGCCCACGAGCACCCCGACGGTGGCGACGTCGTCCGCATCGTCACCTGACGCATCCATGACGACCGTTGCCGTGGGACGGTCGCCCACGACGGATCCACGGCAGAGGTCCGGGTTCGGCGGCCGATGCCGTCAGCGGAGGCTGGCTGCGATGTCGTCGATGATCGATGGGGGCGTGCGCGGGTTCAGGAACACGAGCCGCCCCACCGGTTCGCCCTTCCAGGTGCTCGGTGCCACGAACGCCACGCCATCGGTGAGCAACTGCTCGGCCCAGGCCAGCCACCGGGCGCCATCCCAACCCTCGCGTCGGAACAGCACGACGCTCAGCGAGGGCTCCATCACCAGCGACACTCCCGACAGTCGCTCGAGGCGGCGGGCTGCTGCGACCGCGAGGTCGACGCCCACCCGGACGGCATCGGCGTGGGCGTCCGTCCCGTGCACGGCGAGGGCGAACCACAGGGGCAGGCCGGTCGCCGGGCGGGTGAGCTGGTAGCCGTAGTCGCTGGGGTTCCAGAGCGGCTCGTCGCCGTGCAGCACGTCGATGTACGGGCCATGCTGCGTGTGCACCGCTGCGGCGAGCGAGGGGTCACGGTACAGCAGCGCGCACGACCCGAGCGGTGCGAACAGCCACTTGTGCGGATCGACGATCACCGAGTCGGCCCGCTCGATGCCGGCGAACAGCGCCCGCCGCTCGGGCAGGAGCAGCGCCGCAGCGCCGTACGCACCGTCGACGTGCAGCCAGGCACCGAGCTCGGCAGCGACGTCTGCGAGGCCGGCGAGGTCGTCCACCACACCGGCGTTGGTCGAACCCGCCGCAGCGATGACGATGCCGAGGTCGCGCCGGTCGCCGAGCGCTGCCCGCAACGCCGACGCCGTGAAACGCCCGTCGTCACCGGTGGGCACCACGACCACGTCGCGCAGGTCGAGCAGGCGTAGCGCATTGCCGAGCGATGCGTGCGCCGTGTCGGCGACGGCGACCGCCCTGCCGCGCTGCGACTCGCGGGCCACTGCCAGAGCCGACAGGTTCCCGATCGACCCGCCGCTCATGAAGCACCCACCCGCCGTGTCCGGCAGGCCCATCAGGTCGGCGATCCACCGCAGGACCTGGTTCTCGGCCGCCACCGCGCCCGGCGCCTCGAGCCACGACTCGGCACTGAACGACGCGGCGCCCGCCGCCGCATCCATCCACACACCGGCCGCCGACGGCGCCGCCGGGATGAACGCGAGGAAGCGCTCGCTGTCGAGCCCCACGTTGTTGGCGGCCACACCCGTGACGAACCGCGCCCATGCGCCATCGGGGCCGAGGCCCTCGGCCGTGATCACTCCGCGGAACAACGGCTCGAGATCGACCGGTGCGGCCGTGCGGCCCAGCGGGGCGTCGCTGATGCGGTCGTCGATGAACGCGGCGAAACGCGCCGCCAGCGCAGCGGGGATCGCGTCGGGGCCGTGCAGCATCAGGACGAGCGCCGGCTCACTCGGGGGTGACGTACGCGGCGGTGATGCCGCCGTCGATGATGAGCGACTGGCCGGTCATCCAGCTCGACTCGTCGCTCGCGAGGAACAGCGCTCCGTTGGCGATCTCGATCGGCTCGCCGAAGCGGCCCATCGGGATGTGCACCAGGCGCCGATTGCGCTTCGCGTCGTCGCTGAGGAACTTGGCCAGCAGCGGCGTCATGATCGGCCCAGGACACAGGGAGTTCGCACGGATGCCCTGGCGTGCGTAGATGACCGCGATCTCGCGGGTCATCGCCAGCACGGCGCCCTTCGACGCCGTGTACGCCACCTGCGGGGTGGCCGCGCCCATGTGCGCCACGAAGGAGGCGACGTTGATGATCGAGCCGCCGCCGCTGTCCTGCATCGCCGGGATGGCGTGCTTGCAGCCGAGCAGGGTGCCGAGGACGTTGATGTCCATCGTCTTCTGGTACGTCTCGATGCTGGTGATGACCGGGTTGTCGTCGTCGCCGAGCATGACGCCGGCGTTGTTGTAGAGCACGTGCAGGCCACCGAAGGTCTCGACGGCGTGTTCCACGGCGTTCTGCACCGACGCGTCGTCGGTGACGTCGCAGTTGACGTAGCTCGCCTCGCCGCCGGCAGCGGCGATGGCCTCGACCACCTCGTCGCCGTCGCTCATGTCGGCGATGACGACCTTGGCGCCCTCCGCTGCGAACCGCTCGGCGCCAACGCGCCCGAGCCCCGATGCTGCACCCGTGATGAGGGCGACCTTGCCTGCGAGACGAGTCATGGCGGCGAAGGTAGCCGACCGGTCAGACTGACGAGCAATGTCCGAAACCACCTGGCGAGTGCTCACCTGGAACGTGCGTGGCTCGGCGAGCCCGGACCTCGCGGTCGTCGCCGACGTCATCACGTCGTACCGGCCGGACGCGGTGGCGCTGCAGGAAGTCCGTCGAACGCAGGCCGCGGCCCTCGCGACGATGCTCAGTTGGCAGCACACGTGGGCCCGCAAGCACCACCCCTACACGCCGCTCGCGCCCCGGCTCAGCGAGGGACTTGCGATCGTGACACCGCATGCAATCACCGACGTCGTCCACCGCAGCATCTCGCCCGGCGTGTCGACGTTGACCTATCGCCACCGGATCGTCCTGGCCGCAACCGTTCGTCGGGGCCTCGACAGCATGCGCCTGTACGACACCCACCTCGCCTCGGGCGGTGCTGCCGCCGACGAACGCATCGCCCAGGCCACGCGCGTCGCCGCACTGGTCGCCGCCGAGTCACCCGGCATCGCCGTGGTCGCCGGCGACCTCAACGACGCGGGCGAGGTCGAGGTCGTCCGCGAGTTCCACCGCGCCGGCCTGCGCGATGCCGGTGGCGGCCCGACGAACCCGTCGATCGCTCCGCGCCAGCGACTCGACCACGTGCTCGTCCCCGAGGCGGCGAGGGTGATCGAGCAGGACCAGCCCGCAGGTGGCGAGTGGTGGTGGGCGATCAGCGACCACATCCCCGTCCTCGTCGCATTCACCGCCCCCTAGATGCGCTCCCAGTAGCGGCGCAGCTCCCAGTCGGTGACGCTGTGGTTGAAGGCCTCCCACTCGGCCTTGGCCATCGTGAGGATGTGGTGATGGACGTCGTCACCGAAGCACTCGCGGGCGATGGTCGAGCCCTCCCACAGTGCAATGGCGTCGGGCAGGTTCCACGGGATCCGGTCGATCTCGGGCGCCTCGTAGCCGTTGCCGCTGAACGGCTCGCCGAGCGGCAGTTCGTTGCGGATGCCGTACAGCCCACCGGCCAGCGTGCCGGCGAACGCGAAGTACGAGTTGGCGTCGCTGCCAGGGATGCGGCACTCGACGCGGGTGCCCTTGCCGTGGCCCACCAGGCGGTAGCCGAGCGTGCGGTTGTCGATGCCCCAGCCGATGCCCGTGGGCGCCCACGACCCGAGCTGGAACCGCTTGTAGCTGTTGATCGTCGGCGCCCACAGGAGGCTGAACTCGCGCGCCGTGGCGACGAGCCCGGCGAGGTAGTGCTGGAACAGCGGGCTCATGTGGTGCGGGTCGTCATGGCCGCCCTCGAACAGTGCGGTCGATCCGTCGAGGCTCCACAGGCTCGAGTGGATGTGGCACGACGAGCCGGTGTCGTTGAAGTCGGGTTTGGCCATGAACGTGATCGACCGCCCGTTCAGGTGGGCGATCTCCTTCGCAGCGGTCTTGTACACGCTGTTGCGGTCGGCCATCTCGACGGCGGTGGTGTAGTCGAGGTTGATCTCGTGCTGGCCCTTGCCCGCCTCGCCCTTGCTGAACTCGACCGGCACGCCCGCCGCCTCGAGGCCGCGACGGATCTGGCCGAGGATGTACTCGTCCTTCGTGGTCTGCAGGATGTGGTAGTCCTCGACCCACGGCGAGTGCGGGCGCAGGTCGCGGTAGCCCTTCTCGTGGGCCTCGTCGTAGCTGTCCTTGTAGAGGAAGAACTCGATCTCGCTGGCCACCATCGGCAGGAAGCCCATCGCGTTGGCGGCGTCGACCTGGCGCTGCAAGATCGAACGTGGGGCCACGGGGATCAGCTCGCCGGTGTCGACGTCGAGCAGGTCACACATGATCATCGCGGTCTTCTCGACCCAGGGGATGATCCGCACGGTCGACCAGTCGGCACGGGCCAGCATGTCGCCGTAGCCCTGCTCGTAGCTGGTGAACCGGTACCCGGGCACCGGGTTGTTGTCGATGTCGCACGCGATCAGGTAGTCGCAGTTCTCGGTGCCGTCGTCGGCGACGTGCTCGAGAAAGAACCGGCCAGTCGTCCGCTTGCCGACGAGGCGTCCCTGCAGATCGGGGAACACCATGAGCACGGTGTCGATCGAACCCGATCGGATGAGCGCTTCGAGATCGTCCCGGGTCACCTGCACACGTGTCGACATGGCAGGTGACTGTAGATCGCCCCGGCCGTCAGGCCTTCTTCTTCGCTGGCTCCTTGGCCGGCTTCAGCACGCCACGGGCGAGCGCGTCGTCGAGGTAGCGCTCGGCCTCCTCGGCACTGACCTTGAGCGCGGGCGCGATCTCGGAGATCAGGTTGATCCGGGCCCGGTCGTACATCGTGCGCTCGGCGGCCGAGAGCGATGCGTCGCGGTTGCGGGCGGCGAGGTTACGGACGACCTCGGCCACCTGGTACACATCGCCGCTCTTGAGCTTCTCCTGGTGGTTCTTGAACCGCCGGCTCCAGTTCGACGGCACGCGGGGGTCGGCCTTGGCCAGCACCGACACCAGGTCCTCGAGTTCGTCGGCCGAGACCGGCGGGCGCACGCCCACCTCACTCGCCTTCGAGGTCGGCACCGACAGCATCATCTCGTTGATGACCGTCTTGAGGATGAGGTACTCCTGCGTGCTGCCGAAGGCCTCCATCTTCTTCGTCCCCATGACGATGCATGCACCGTGCTGGGGGTAGATGACGGTTTCGCCCTTCTTGAACTTCACGCAACAACCTCGCAGGTGCAATCAGCCCGGAACGACCGAGACTCCGGCTACGACAGGGTAGGCCGCACGGACCCGAATCCCTCCTGGCCAACCGGCCCGGCACCGGTTCGACCTGGGGTGACGCCACAGCGCGATGCTGTGGAGATGTCCTCCTTCGGATTCTCCTCCACCACCGACGACGTGCTCGACGGCATCGACCTCAGCGGCAGGCAGGTCGTCGTCACCGGCGCCTCCACCGGCCTCGGCGAGGAGACCACGCGGGCGCTCGCCGCCCACGGCGCGAACGTCACGATGGCCGTGCGCGACGTCGACCGCGGCGAGGCTGCCGCAGCCCGCATCAGGGGTGGCGTACCCGATGCGCAACTCGAGATCGTGCAGGTCGACCTGGCGTCGCTCGCCAGCGTGCGGTCGTTCGCCGAGCGGTATCTCGCCACGCACGACCGCACCGACGTGCTCATCAACAACGCCGGGCTGATGGCCTGCCCGCAGGGCACCACGGTCGACGGCTTCGAGCTCCAGTTCGGCACCAACCACCTCGGCCACTTCCTGTTGGGGGTGCTCCTCGCCCCCAGCCTCGTGCAGAGCGCCGCTGTCAGCGGCGCGCCGTCGCGCCTGGTGTCGCTCAGCTCGCGCGGCCACGCCTTCGCCGATGTCGACCTCGACGACTGGAACTTCGAGCACACGCCCTACGACCCGTTCGCCGCGTACGGCCGGGCCAAGACCGCCAACGCGCTGTTCGCGCTGGGCTTCCAGCAGCGATACGGCGACCAGGGCGTCCTCGCACTGTCGGTGCACCCCGGCGGCATCCACACCGAGCTCGGCCGACACATGACCAGAGAGACGATCGCCACGCTCATGGAACGGGTCGCCACCGGCGACGGCGGCGGCTTCGCCTGGAAGACCATCCCGCAGGGTGCGGCCACATCGGTGTGGGCAGCGACGTCACCCGACCTGCTCGGCCACGGCGGCGCATACCTCGAGGACTGCTCGGTGGCCGAGATCGGCGACGACGAGTCCCTGAACTCGGGCGTACGTCCCTACGCGATCGACCCGGTGCGCGCCGATGCGCTGTGGACCCTGAGCGAGCGCCTCGTCGGGCTCATCTGACCCAGCCCGTCACTCGGTGGTGCGCTCGACCAGCGTGGCCGTCACCTCGATGGTCGCGCCGTCGCGCAGCAGGGTGAGATCGAGCTGAGAGCCCGGGCCGCCGCTGCGGATCTCGGCGATGAGGCCGCCCTGTCCGGACACGGGGCGCCCGCCGACCGCGACCACGACGTCACCGACCTCGATGCCGGCATCTGCCGCCGGGCTGTTCTCGGACACCTCGACGATCCGGGCGCCGGAGCCGCCGTCGGTGCGATCCTCGATCGACACACCGAGGAAGCCCTCCTTCAGCTCCGCGCCGCCCGACGTCGCCCGCAACGAGTCGATCCGGCCGAGCAGGGTGCGGGACGAGATCGAGAAGCCGACGTTGCTGACCGCCCGCGTGGCATTGCTGGTGGCGACGGCCGTGTTGATGCCGACGACCTGACCTGCGGCGTTCACCAGCGGGCCGCCGGAGTTGCCCGACGAGATCGCTGCGTCGGTCTGCACCAGGCCGCCGAGCGCACCGTTGTCGGTGAC
>JBEGOE010000267.1:0-3514 GCA_041182165.1 Actinomycetota bacterium | reverse complement strand
GTGCACTGCCGGCAGCATCGAAGCCTCGAAGCTCCTCGCCGACGCGCTGGCCCGCTTCAGGGCGAAGGCCGACCGCACCGGCGTCGACCGGGTCGAACAACTGCGCGCGCTGATCGGTGGTCCCGCAGCAGCATCGTGACCACCCGAGCCGCCGTCAGAGCTGGATGACGTCGCCCTCGACGGCCACCCTGATCTCGACGAGCTCGCTGTGCAGCGTCGCCGCGAGCGCATCGACCTGGTCGTCGGTGCGGTTCGGATCGTGGTGGAACAGCATGACGGTGCGCACACCGCAGTGCTCAGCGCGGGTCACGCAGTACTGCGCCGCAGCGTGCCCCCAGGTGAAGTGGCCGGGCAGTTCCTCGGCGCTGTACTGCGCGTCGTGGAACAGCACGTCGACGCCCGTCGCGAGTTCGACGGCGGCCGGGTGCAGGTCACCCAGGCCGTCGGCACCGGGCCCGACGGTGTGCGGGGCATGGTCCGAGAGGTACGCGATGGTGGACCTGCCGTCGCTGATGCGCAGACCCATCGTGCGCCCGCCGGTGTGCGGGATCTCCCGCGTCGTGACCGTGAACCCCTCGAGGTCGAACTCGCCCTCGCCGTACGTCTCGAAGGCCCAGGCACCACGCAGATCCGTCGGCCTGATGGGGAACAGCGGTGGATGCATCGTGCGCTCGAGCAGGGTGAGCAGGTCGAGCCCCTGCTCGGGCGCCATCATCCGCACCGACGCGTCGGGGCGGTCACCGGCCGGGAAGAAGGGGATGCCCATGACGTGGTCCCAGTGCAGGTGCCCGACGATCAGCGTGCCGCGGAACGCTTCGCCGTTCAACAGCGCGGACAGGCGCCGCAACCCCGTACCGGCATCGAGGACGAGCGTCGGCTGCTGACCGTCGTGTGACAACGCGATGCACGAGGTGTTCCCACCGACTCGGGCGAACTCGGGGCCGGGAGAGGGAAGCGAGCCCCGGACCCCGCACAGATCGATCCTCACGACTGCCATCCCAGCACGTCCGGCAACCAGTCCTCGAGCCGCTCCCACAGGATGTCACTGCTCTTCGCCAGCAGGTGGCCATCACCGGGCAGCCGCACGACCTCACCGGCGCCGGCGATCGCGCACACCATGTCGCTCGACTCCGGCGGCAGGATCTCGTCGCGGTCGCCGTGGAACAGCAGCAACGGCCGGCCCGCCAGGCCGCCGGCCAACTCGCACCCCGCCGACTGGGTGGCGAACGTGACGACGCCTGCCACCATCGCGTCGAGGCCGACGGCCACGCGCACGGCGACCGCGCCACCGAAGCTGTGCCCCATGACGACGACCCGCTCGGCGTCACCGGCACCCACGGCCAACTGCACCGCCGCAGCGACATCGATACAGCACGCGTCGAGATCGTTCGGCCGTCGGTAGCTGACGCGCAGCACCGGCACGCCACGTGCGGCCCACTCGGTGCCGAGTCGGTGGTACAGCCCGTCGGCTGGGCCGAGCAACCCGCCCATCGCGCCGCCGCACAGCACCAACGCAGCCGGCTGCATCTCGACCTCCGCCGCCGGCTCATGCCACAGCAACGTCAGCAGGCCCCGCATGGTGAACAGCTCGAAATGCCGCAGCGACGGGGTCAGCATCACGTCCTGGCTCGCGATCACGCCCAGTGCCTCGAGCGGTGTCATCGCCCCGGGCGCATCCGCGTCGGCCATCGCTTGTACCCTACAACGGCAATGTCACACGTCGAGCCGGTCGATCTCAGGTCGCCAGAGCAGCGCGACCTCGCCCTCCGTATCGGCCTCGCCTGGATCGAGCTCCGGCGAGGTGCCTCCATGAGCGATCTGCGCGACCACCTCTTCGGCACGGGCGGCGATGCACTCGACCAGGGTCAGATGGACACGCTCGACGCGCTCGCCCAGCGCGACACGTGGCGCATGAGCGAGCTCGCCGACGCCCTCCGCGTCGATCCGTCGACCGCCACCCGTGCAGTGCAGCGCCTCGTGAACGCCGGGCTCGCCACCCGGAACCCGTGCGACGACGACGGCCGTGTCGTCCGCGTCACCGTCGCGGCAGCCGGAACTGCTCGCCATGCCGAGGTCGCCGAACGGCGGGCGCAGCTCATGGCCCACGTCCTCGGCGCCTTCACGCCCACCGAGCGCGCCGAGCTCGCCGACCTCCTCGAGCGCCTCGTCGGCGCCGTCGACCACTTCCTCGCCACCGTCGCCCACGCCTGACACGACACGTCGTCCTGGCTCGATGTGAACCGGTGAGGAGGGTGCTCGCGAGGGCGGGGTATGGTCACGGCATGGCCGACCACGCAGCGTTCGCAGCGGAGGCGATGCAGTACGCACCGCAGCTGTACAGCGCGGCGATGCGCATGACGCACAACAGCGCCGACGCCGAGGACCTCGTCCAGGAGACCTACCTCCGCGGCTATCGCGGCTTCGCCTCCTTCGAGGAGGGCACCAATCTGCGCGCCTGGTTGTTCCGGATCCTCACGAACACGTTCATCAACACGTATCGGGCGAAGCAGCGTCGGCCGATCGAGACCGACCTCGCCGACGTCGAGGACCTGTACATGTACAAGCGCCTGCCGGTCCTCGCCGCGTCACGCAGCGCCGAGGACCAATTGTTCGACCTCTTCACCGATGACGAGGTGAAGGATGCGCTCGAGGCGCTGCCCGAGAACTTCCGGCTGCCCGTGCTGCTGGCCGATGTCGAGGACTTCTCGTACAAGGAGATCGCCGAGATCCTCGACATCCCCATCGGCACCGTCATGTCACGGCTGCACCGGGGAAGAAAGGCGATGCAGAAGCGGTTGTTCGACTACGCGCAGGCTCGTGGCCTCGCGTCGTCGTCCGCGCCGGACGCCGCCACAGCACCGGAAGTGCCCTCCCATGGCTGACTGCAACGAGACACTGCGAGAGCTCGAGGCGTTCCTCGACGACGAACTGTCCGAAGAGACCCACGTCGCCATCCGGTCGCACCTCGAGGGCTGCCCCGACTGCCTGCAGGCGTTCGACTTCCACGCCGAGCTGAAGATCGTGGTGGCGCAGAAGTGCCGCAACGACGAAATGCCGCCCGGTCTCATGCTCAGGATCGAGCAGTGCTTCGGCGAGGCCGACACGCCCGATCTGCCGTCGCGCTGACCCGAGTTGCAGCGGATTGGCTCCGTCGGGGCCGGTGCTGGCTACGCTGCCCCCATGCTGTTGGCCTATATCTGGCACTTCTGGATCGGCGTCGTCCTGCTCATCGTGTCGGTCCTGGCCGTCGTCGGTCTCGTGGGTGCGTACCTGAAGTCCATCACTGCGCAGCGGTACCCGGGCAAACGCGCCCGACGCGACGACTGAACGCCCGCTCGGCACCATGGCCGCAGCCGCAGCGAACCCCGTGAGCGATGCGGCAGAGATGATCTCGTCGCTCCTGCCGCGCTGCACGTTCCCGACCCCGGGCACCAGCGTCGTGTGCGCCGTCTCGGGTGGCCCCGACTCGACCGCACTGCTGGTGCTCGCCGTTGCCGCCGGCTGCGACGTCGAA
>JBEGOE010000266.1:0-2750 GCA_041182165.1 Actinomycetota bacterium | reverse complement strand
GCTGAAGCGAAGGCCTGCGGCCTGCGCAGCGATCACCATGCCGGTGGCCTCGTCGTTGCCGGCCACCCGCTCGAGGGCTTCCTTCGTGGCCGCCTCACGGTCGGCAACGGTGGCGGCCAGGCGGCGCACCGGGTCGTCGTCGGGGCCGGTGGCGCGCATCGAGTCGATCATCGACAGGGCGAGGGCGGGCTTGGTCTCCCAGACCTCGCTGTAGACGTCCCACTCGATCGGGCCGCGGCTGCCGAACTCGAACAGGAACCGTTCGAATCCGGCCCTGAACTCGTCGGACGACGGGTCGAGACGCGAGAGCTGCCACATCGCGGCCGACGGAGCCGCCGAGTCGACATCCCCGGCGCCGCTGATGAGCCGCACCATGAGGTCGGGGACGATGCCAGCGAGAATGGTCGGCCCGATCGCCGAGTTCGACGACGAGATCGTGTGATCGTCGAAGAAGCGGATCAGCAGCGGGATGAATGAGCGAGCACGAGCCACGAGGGCGGCGTCGTCGAGCGTGGTGAGGTCGGGGCGTGCAGCGCGGGCCTCGTCGGCAATGCGCTTGCTCTCCTCCATCTCGGGCCACTCGGTGGCCGAGAGCACCCAGCCGACGCGCTCGCCGATGCGGGCACCGGCGATCTCGTTCACGTCGTCGGGATGCGCGATGTAGGGCGGGGTGTCGGGACGGTTGCCGAAGAACGCCGCATCGATGCCGGCCGCACCGGCGCCGCTGCGCTCGCCGAAGACACGCACGACCGAGGCGTTGACGTAGAAGTAGCCGTTGATGAACCCGCACGTGGGCGTGAAGCCCTCGGAGCTGAGCTCGTGCATCTCGAACGCGCCGTTGTTGACGTTGCCCGAGCGCCACCCCTCGATGACACCGGGACGCCCCGAGATGGTGGCGCCGAGCGGGCTGACCGGCTCGGGCAGAACGTCACTCGCGTTCGAACGTGTGTACACCGGGAAGCGGGTGCTGGTCGGTGTGTCGGTGATCCACTTCGTCATCGTCGTTCCCCCAGAACAGGCAGCCGACGGCACCTCAGCCGTCGAGCAGGGTGACCGTACCAGTTGTCCCGTCGACCCTGACGAGCGCTCCGTGGGGGATGCGCGTGGTGGCGTCCTGCACGCTGACGACGCACGGGATGCCCAGCTCGCGGCTGACGATGACGGCATGGCTGACCTGCGCACCGACGTTCACGACCACCGCGGCGGCGGGCACGAACAGGGGTGTCCAGGCGGGGTCCGTGATCGGGGCGATCAGCACGTCGCCGGGCTCGAGCGCGAACGGGTCGGACGGGTGGAGCACGACGCACGCCCGGCCCTCGGCGATGCCCGGGCTGCCGGGCACGCCGGTGAGGACGTCACCGGCGACGCAGGGCACGCCCGGGTGCGCACCTCGTCTCGACCACTGCGACAGCGGCAGCGTGGCGCCGTTGACGATGAACGGAGGTTCGAGGTCGAACAGTTGCAGGTACTGCTCTTCACGGGCGGCGAGCCGGGGCCGCAGCTCGTCGGGTCCGGCGAGGAACGCGTCGAGCTCGTCGTCGAGGAGCATGCACAGCTCGGACATCGTGTACTCGTGGCGCTGGGCCAGCTCGCGCAGCGCCATGCGGATCTCGTGGAGCACCTTGATGACGTTGGTCTTGGCCCGCTCGCGCCCGGCCAGGAAGGCGTGCGCCGATCGGAGGGCGGCATCGAACTGGGCGAGGGTGTCCGGGGCGCCTTCGAGCGCGGCACGGGTGCGGGCGGTGGCCTGCTCGCGCAGCACGGCGTTGCGCTCGTTGCGGATGTCGGGCGACTCGGCGCCCATCGAGCGCATCCGGTCGACCAGCACGCGCACGAGGTTCGGGTCGGTCTCCCACACGTCGCTCCGGATGTCCCACTCGTTCGGGCCGCGGCTGCCGTAGGTGCGCAGGAAGGCTGCGATGCCGGCCTCGAGGTCGGGGCCCTCGGGGATGCGCGAGAGGTCCCACATCGCCCGGCTGGGCGCAGCCGAGTCGACGTCGCCGACGCTGGTGATGAGCGTCAGCCCGAGCGACGGGTCGCCGAGCGCCTCCCCCACCGCGGCCAACACGCCGGGGCCGATCGACGAGCCCGCCGTGACGGTGAGGTGGCGGCGAAAGAGCTGGCGGATGGTCGGGACGAAATGACGCGCCCGTTCCACGAGCTGTTCGTCGGTGAGGGTGCCGAGGTCGGGACGTGAAGCCCGGGCCGCTGCGGCGACCGCCTGGTCGGCGCGGAGCTCCGGCAGGTCGTCGGTGGCCATCACCGCACCCATCCAGGCACCGAGGCTCTCGGTGGCAGCTGCGCTCTCGTGCCACGGCTCGGGCACGTACGGGGGCGCGTCGGGGTGGTCGCCGAGGTAAACGCGATCGATCGCTTCCGGCGTCAGGCCCGGGCCGCGCACACCGAAGAGCCGCACCGACGTCGCATTGATGTAGAGGTAGCCCCCCACGTGACCGACCACCTGCGGATGCGACTCGGACATCTCGTCGGCCGCCACCGCGCCGTAGTCGAGCACCGCCGAGTCGCGCCAGCCGGCGAGCATGCCGGGCGGCTCCCACGTGAGGGTCCAGCCGAGCGGGCTGCACGGGTCGGGCAGCACCTCCCCGGCGTTCGCCCGCGTCAGCAGCGGGAACGCCGGGTCGATCGGCCAGTCGGTGATCCAGTGGTCGGGCAACATCGCGGACCCTCCTGTTCGGTCGGTGTTCGGTCGGTGTTCGGGCTCAGCTGGTGCTCAGGACGGTGACGACGCC
>JBEGOE010000265.1:0-4603 GCA_041182165.1 Actinomycetota bacterium | reverse complement strand
GGCCCGCTGCGGTGACAGAGTTCGGGGGTGACGCTGTCGTTTCCCGTGGGGCCGATGAAGGCGACGATCGGGCTGCTGCCAGCCGAGTCCGACGACCACGGCTGGGCGTACGAGATCAAGTGGGACGGCTACCGGACCATCGTCGTCGTCGACGTGCCGGCGAAGCGGGTGCGGGTGCAGTCGAGCAGTGGCCTCGACGTCACGGCCACCTACCCCGAGCTCGGTGGGAGGTGGGCCGACGTCCATGCCGAGCGCGTGGTGCTCGACGGCGAGATCATCGTGTTCGGGGCCGACGGCCTGCCCAGCTTCGAAGGGCTCCAGCGCCACGAGTCGCAGGTGGTGCTCCAGGCCTTCGACGTCCTGTCGGTCGACGGGCACGACGTGGTCGACCGGCCGTACGAGGAGCGCCGAGCGCTGCTGCGCGAGGTGCTCGACGACGGCACCAACTGGACGGTGCCCGGCCACCGGATCGGTGGGGGCGCGGACCTGCTCGAGGCGACGGTGCAGCGGGGATTGGAGGGCGTGATGGCCAAGCGGCTCGGCAGCCGCTACCTGCCCGGCAAGCGGTCGCCGAACTGGCGCAAGGTGAAGAACCGTCGCCGGGCCGACGTCGTCATCGGCGGGTTCACACCCGGCACCGGCAACCGCAGCAGCACGTTCGGCTCGTTGCTCGTCGGCGTGCCACGGGCTGACGGCACGCTCGCGTTCGCCGGTGGGGTCGGCACCGGGTTCAGCCAGCTCCGGCTCGAGGCGGGGCTGCGCCTGCTGCGCGAGCGGGTCACCGACGCCTGCCCGTTCGAGCCCGGGCCGCCCCGCGAGCACTCGCGCAGCGCCGTGTGGGTGCGGCCCGACCTGACGGCGCACATCGAGATCACCGAGTTCACCAACGAGGGGCACGTGCGTCACGCCAGCTTCGTGGGTCTCGACGGCCATGATCTGCCACGATGACCGCCATGCCACACACCCGTGACGACGCGCTCGCCCTCGACGCCGCCGACCTGCTCGCGCGCTGGCGCGACGAGTTCGTGATCGCCGACCCGGCGCTGGTCTACCTCGACGGCAACTCGCTCGGACGGACACCGAAGCGCACGGTCGAGCGGATGCGCGAGGTGATGGAACGCGAGTGGGCGGGCGACCTGATCCGCTCGTGGAGTCACTGGCTCGACAAGCCCCAGCGGGTGGGTGACCTGCTGGCGCCGCTCATCGGCGCGCTGCCCGGTGAGGTCGTCGTGCACGACTCGACCACCGTGAACCTCTACCAGCTCGTCCACGGTGCCTGTGCGCTGCGGCCCGACCGCACCGTCCTCGCGATCGACGAGCACGACTTCCCCAGCGACCGCTACGTCGTCGACGGCATCGCCCAGGCGACTGGCCGCACCGTGCGTCACGGCTTCGACCGGCTCGACGACGTGGCCGTCGTGATCCGCTCGGTCGTCGACTACCGCACCGCCGAGGTCGTCGACGTCGCTGCCGAGACCGCTCGTGCGCACGCCACCGGAGCGCTCATCGTGTGGGACCTGTCGCACGCCGCCGGCGTGCTCGCCATCGACCTCGGCGCTGCTGGCGCTCAGCTCGCCGTCGGGTGCACGTACAAGTTTCTGAACGGCGGCCCCGGCTCGCCCGCGTTCACCTATGTCGCCACCGATCTGCAGGCCACCATCACCCAGCCGATCTGGGGCTGGTTCAGCCAGCAGGACCAGTTCGCGATGGGACCGCAGTACCTGCCCCGCGCCGACATCGGCCGGATGCTCATCGGCACGCCGTCGATCCTCGCCCTCACCGGCGCCGAGTGCGGCATCTCGCTCACCGCCGAGGTCGGCATCGGCCCCATCGCCGCCAAGGCGAGCGCCCTCACCGGGTTCGCGATCGAACTGTGCGACCAGCTCGGGCTCACCACCTGCACGCCCCGCGACCCGGCCCGCCGAGGTGGGCACCTCTCGGTCGTGCATCCGGACGCCCGGGCCCTCGCCGCGCAGCTCGTCGAGCACGCCGTCGTCCCCGACTTCCGCGAGCCCGACATCGTGCGCCTCGGCATGTCGCCTCTGACGACCCGTTTCGCCGACGTCTTCGACGGCCTGACGACCCTCGCCCGACTCGCCGACGGCTGAACACCGGCGAGTTGACCGAACCCTCGGAACTCTGGTCGCAGTCATTGACGGGTACGGCCTCGAAACGCCGCCGGAAAGGCGGGTAGCGGCGCGGCGCAGTGGGTATCTGCCGATGTGGCGCCGATGGGCACCCCACGACCAGTGAGAGGAGCAGAGCGATGTCGATGTTGCTCAAATTCGATCCCTTCCGAGACTTCGATCGGATGTTCGATCAAGCGATCGGAAACGGCTTGACCCGCCGACCGAGCTTTCCGATGGACGCCTACCGCCGCGGTGACGCTTTCATCGTCCACTTCGACCTCCCTGGGGTCGATCCCGACTCGATCGACCTCGAGGTCGAGCGCAACGTGCTCACCGTCACCGCCCAGCGTCGGTGGGAGCCGCAGGAGGGTGACGACGTGATCGCGAATGAGCGGGTGCAGGGCTCGTTCCGTCGGCAACTGCTGCTCGGTGACTCGTTGAACAGCGATTCCATCACGGCCAGCTACGAGAACGGCGTGCTCACCCTGACCGTCCCCATCGCCGAGAAGGCGAAGCCGCGCAAGGTCGAGATCCAACGGCAAGGCGGCAAGCAGGCCATCGAGGCGAGCACCTCGTCGAACTGACCCCGAACCGACCCCGCACCCCCACGAGCTTTGGCACCTCGGCGGCCCTGAGGCCCGCCGAGGTGCCGAAGTTCGTGGGGGTATCCCTCAAGCCGGCGATGGAACCTGCCGATTGAACGGGCGACCCGGAGCCAGGGACAGGGGTGGGCGAGGTGACGACGGCAGTGACGAACGGCGCGGTCGACATCAGCGCGCCCTCGTTCGCGCGGCGCTTCGGCACGCTCGTCCGCGAACGCCGCCTGGCGACGGGCGACTCGATCCGCTCGATCGCCCGTGGCTCGGCCGGTGAGCTCACCGTGCGGCAGCTACGCGACATCGAAGACGCCCAGGTGCTGCTCGACCACGGCCTCGTGTCGCTGGTCGCGTCGTGCTATGGCGCCGACCTTGCGGCGATCCTGCCCGAGCGGCTCTCGATCGCCATCTCCGCCGACGGTGTCATCCGGTCGGGGCCGGCCGAGCGCCACTTCCCGCCGGGCGACGAGGCATCGCTGCTGACCGCCTATCTCGCGCTCGTTCGCTCGATGCGACGCGAGAGCGACACCACGATCGTCCTGCGGCGTGACGACATCGACGTCCTCGCCGAGTTCATGCGGCAGCCGGGCAGCGTCGTCGTCGAGGGACTGCTGGCCGTCATGGGCACCAGCCGCACACAGCGCAGCGCCGTCCACGCGCTCTTCGCGACGGGCGCGATGGTGATCGGCCTGGCATCGAGCGTGGCCGCGGTCGGCCCCGACGCCGCGACCACTGCGGCGACCCGGGGTGCCGTCGAGTCGCTCGCCACGGGTCGCGCCGCCGAGACGTCGACGACCGGCGCGCGGTACGAGCCTCTGCCCGATCTGGACACCAGTGAGGCACCGCTGCCGTCGTTCCCTGAGGGCTGACGCGTCGGCTTCCGGCAGCGCTCGGTGGCTTCTGTTCCCACGATTTCGTCCTCTGCGATGACCGGCCGAAGGAGCTGCTGCTAGCTTCAGATCTCGGGGGAATCGTGAACGAGAAGGCGCCAGCAACCACGCGTACCCGGCGTTCGGGTGCGGCCAGCGCGGTCGTGCGTGACGAGCGGGTGCGCTGTCAGCTCATCAGTTCGGCGAAGGTCGTGTTCGAGCGCGACGGCTTCCACGATGCCCGCATCGTCGACATCGCCTCGTCCGCCAAGGTCGGGGTCGGCACCTTCTACCGCCACTTCGAGTCGAAGGTCTCCGTGTTCTGCGCCGTCATCGCACAGACCTTCGACGAGATCCACGTCGGCGGCGCGACGCGCGCGCTCGAACCCGACAACCCCGCACTCCAGATCGAACACGCAAACCGGCGCTACTTCGAGCAGTACCGGAGCGCGGCTCGGCTGCACTCGCTGCTCGAACAGCTCGCGCCCGACGAGCCGCAGTGTCGGGAGATCTACCTCTCCGGCCGCAACCGGGCCGTCGAGCGAATCGCCCGTTCGATCAGGGCGCTGCAGGACACTGGTCGCGCCAACCCTGATCTCGACGCCATCCACGCCGCGCGGCTGCTCGTGTCGATGACCAACGACTACGCACACATGTGCTTCTGCCTCGGTGAGCCGTTCGACGAGGAGATCGCCATCCGCGTGCTCAACCGGCTCTGGATCGACGGCATCGGCCTCGTGGCCGCACCCATCACGCCCTGACGCCGCCCACCCGCGGTTCAGTCGCTCGGGGTCGGGTAGTACCGGAGCTCGACCACCGTGCCGTCCGGGTCGCGCACGTAGAGTGACCTGCCGTTCCCCTGGGCGCCGTAGCGGGTGGCCGGCCCGGCGACGACGTCGAACCGGCCCGACGCCTTCACCGCGTCGAGATCGGTCTCGCTCACCACGAGGCACAGATGATCGAGCCGCCCATCGGTCGGCGTGCCGCCGACGAGGTCGATGATCGTGTG
>JBEGOE010000264.1:0-10591 GCA_041182165.1 Actinomycetota bacterium | reverse complement strand
GTGCTGTGGCTCTCAACGTCACGGTCACCGAGCCCTGGGCCGCCGGGTACGTGACCGCGTACCCCTGCGGCGGCTCGTTGCCGTCGGCCTCGAACCTCAACTTCTCGGCGGGGACCACGGTGGCGAACCTGGTGATCGCGAAGGTGGGGACCGGTGGCAAGGTGTGCCTGTTCAGCTCGGCCCCGACCCACCTCATCGCCGATGTGAACGGCACCGTCGGGGCGACCGTTGCCTGGGCCGACCTGGCCCTCGGGGCTGCAGGTGCCCGCGTCGTGGTCCTCCAGCAGGCGCTGACGACCGCTGGCCACTCCACGGTGTCGGACGGCCAGTTCGGGCCGCGGACCAGGTCGTCCGTGATCGCCTTCCAGACGGCACGCGGGCTCACGGCGAGCGGGGTGGTCGATCAGGCCACCGCGTCGGCGTTGGGGATCCTGACCTCCGGGGCCTGACGGCTCGCGTCAGCGGCCGCTGGCGACGCGGTCGGCGAAGATCGCGGCGGCAGCAGGTTCGCCGAGCAGGTGGCCCTGCACCATGTCGCAGCCGAGCATGCGCAGACGGTGGAGCTGTTCGGCCGAGGTGACCCACTCGGCCACCACCTGCATGTCGAGGGCGTGAGCGAGCTGGATGATGGCACGAACGATCGGGTCGTCGTCGCCGTTCGCCCCGAGGCTGCGGGCCAAGGTGCCATCGAGCTTCAGCACGTCGGCCGGGCAGTCGCGGAGCTTCGTGAGCGAGGAGATGCCGGTGCCGAAGTCGTCGAGTGCCAGCCGGGTGCCGAAGCGCCGCAGCGCTTGCAGCGCACGGCTCGTGCCGGCGTTGGTGTCGCTCAGGGTTGCTTCGTCGACATCGATCGTGAGCTGGGTGGCACTGAGCTCCATGCTGCGCAGGATCGACAGGACGCGTTCGACGAATGTGCCCTCCTGCAGTTGTCGCGGCGACACGTTGACATGGACGCTGAAGGCGCGGTCGACCAGGCCGGCAGACAGCCAGGCGCTCATGTCCTGACACGCCCGCGAGATGACCCAGTCGCCGATCGGCACGATCGCGCCGGACTCCTCGGCCAGGTGCAGGAACTGGGCCGGCAGCATGCGGCCGCGATCCGGGTGGTCCCAGCGGAGCAGCGCCTCGGCGCCCACCACCCGGCCGCTGTGCGTCGAGATGATCGGCTGGTAGGCGAGCGTCATCTCGCCGTTCGAGAGCGCCCGCTCGAGGTCGGCCGCGAGGTCGCGCTGCAGCGCACCCTCGGCCCGCATCGCCTCGGTGTACAGCTCGACGCGGGAACGGCCCCGTCGCTTGGCCGTGTACATCGCGACGTCGGACTGTCGCAGCAGGGTGAGCGCTGCGTCGGGGGACGAGACGTTCTCGATCTGCGCGGCGTTCGCCAGGGCCACGCCGACGCTGACGGTGACGTCGACCTCGACCCCGCGGATCATCATCTTCCCGCTGAGGCCGATGCGGATGCGCTCGGCCAGTTCGAGCGCCGAGTGCTCGTCGATGCTGCCGTTGCACAGGACGACGAACTCGTCGCCGCCGATGCGGGCGATGACGTCGTCGGGCCGCGTGGCGTGGGCGACCCGGTTGGCCACCTGCGACAGCAACGCGTCGCCCACGTCGTGGCCGGCGTTGTCGTTGACGTCCTTGAGCTTGTCGAGGTCGAGGAACAACATCGCCACGTGGCCCCGGGTTCCCCGGATGCGCTCGAGCGCATCGGAAGCGTTGCGCAGCAGCAGGATGCGGTTCGGGAGCCCGGTGAGCGCGTCGTGCGTCGCCTGGCGCATGAGCTCGCTCTGCATGTGGTTGCGGGCAGTGACGTCGCGCATGACGCCGCCCCAGTAGTCGATGACACCCTCGTCGTCGCGGTGGATCACGAGGTCGACGTCGAGGATGCGCTCGAGGCCGTCCGGCCCCCGGAAACCGACCTCGCCGGTCCACTGCGAGGTGGCCGTCGACATGAGCAGCTCGCGCGGCACCTGGTCTCGGATGGTCTGCAGCAGGGTCCGCACCGTGGGGTCCTGGATGAGGTCGACCGACTCGTCGATGCCGAAGAGCGAACGAGCGGTGTGGTTGATGTACACCGGCATGCCGTTGCGGTCGAGGATCACGACAGCATCGGCCGATGGCTCGACCACGCCCAACAGCCGTTCGAGCAGCAGTCGTCTGCCGACGGCCTCGGTGTCGTCGAGCGCCACGCCTGCAAAGCCGTGGACCCGTCCCATGGAGTCGCGCAGCGGGCTGGCCGTGATGCGGATCCAGAGGAGGCGGCCGTCGCGGTGCCAGACCCGGAACTCGATGTTGAAGTCGACCTCGCGTGTGGCGGCGTCGCTCCATGCAGCCTCGGCGCGGGCGCGGTCTCCGGGGTGGGCGTTCGACCACGGGGTGGAACGTGACGAGGGCACCTGGCCGGCGAGGGCGAGGGAGCGGAACGAGACGTTGGCGGCGGTGAGCCGGCCCTCGCGGTCGGCCTGGAAGATCGCCACCGGCAGCGACGGGAGCACCCCGTCGTTCGTCTGTCCGGCCGACGGTATCGAATCCGCTCCGATCGACGGATCCTGGCTCATGCCGGGCCTGCCGTGTATGTGGCAGTGACCGAGGCGCTGCTGAGGGTCGCCCCGTCGATGAACGCGAGCAGGTCGGCGCCCGGGCCGCCATCGGCGAGCTCGGTCTGCTGCAACAGGAAGTGCACGGTGATCTCGTAGGTGTGGGTCTCGCCCGCAGGCGGACACGGACCCGTGTACCCGGGCGTGCCGCCGCTGTTGATGCTGGTGATGGCGAACTCCGGGACGATGCCCTCGCCCAGGCCCGCCGCCAGCGGGTCGATCCCCGACATCGCCCAGTGCACGTAGCCCGGTGCGTCGATGTCGATCATGGTGACGGCGATCTCGACGGCCTCCGGCGGGGCGCCTGTCCAGCTGAGCGCCGGCGACTCGTTCGGGCCGCTGCAGGTGTAGCGGGGGAGGATCTGGCCGCCATCGGCGAAGGGTGCGACGAGGCTCGGGGTCGACAACGTGACGGATGCCTCGCCCGGCAGCGTGTCGAACACGCCCGGCACGGGGGTGGTGGTGGTGGGCGCCGCTGTGGTCGAGACGCTGCCCGACTGGTCGGGGGTGGCCGGCCGCAGCTCGCGGCCGTCGTCGTTGCATGCCGTGAGCAGGCACGCGGCCATGGCGCCACCGAGGAGAGCGGCCCGCACGCGCATGAAACAGATACTACGTCGGGGGGACCGGAGCCACCGGAGATACGTCGGTAAGGTGGGCCGTGTGACCCACTCGCCGCTGTGCATCCTCACCGTGCATGCCCACCCCGACGACGAAGCGTCGAAAGGTGCCCCCACACTCGCGATGTACGCCCAGCAGGGCGTCCGCACCGTGCTGGTGTGCTGCACGGGTGGCGAGGAGGGCGACCTCCAGAACCCGCACCTGCGCGAGCCCGGCCAGCCGTTCCACGGCCTCACCCCCGAGCAGGAGAAGGCCACGCTGGCCGAGCTGCGGCCCGACGAGCTGCGACGCTCGGCCGAGGTCATCGGGTTCTCGCAGGTCGTCATGCTGGGTTATCGAGACTCGGGCATGGCCGACACCGAGCCGAACGAGCACCCCGACTGCTTCCACCAGGCGCCGCTCGACGAGGCGGTCGGTCGGCTGGTCGAGGTGATCCGCTCCGAGCGGCCGCAGGTGGTCGTCACCTATGGCGATGACCAGCGCGGCTACCCGCACCCCGACCACCTCAAGGTGCACGACATCAGCATTCCGGCGTTCGAGCGCGCCGGTGACCCGAGCTGGTACCCCGAGCTGGGTGAGCCCTGGCAGCCCCTCAAGATGTACTACTCCACGTGGAGCAAGGCCCGGCTCATCGCCGTGCACGAGGGAATGATCCGGCTGCGAGGCGAGTCACCGTTCGACGACGCCTGGCTCGAGCGGCCCGACGCCGACCATCGCATCACCACCCGCCTCGACGTTGGCCAGTACCTCTGGGCGCGCAGCGGCTCGCTTCGCGCGCACGCCACCCAGGTCGACCCCACCGAGCCGTGGTGGTTCGGGCTCGACGACCACCAGTTGGCCGAGGTCTACCCCTACGAGGACTGGATCCTGGCTCGGTCGCTGGTCGGATCCCCGCCCGAGGGCGAGCTCGAGACCGACATGCTCGTCGGTGTGCGCGATCAGGTCCCCGGCCGCGTCGTGAGCGTCGAGTCGTGAGCGTCCAGTACCGCGTTGCGTTCGGCAAGAAGGACGAGGTCGTCGAGGGGCCCGACGACGCCCAGCTGGTCATCAGCATCGCTGCAGCCGATGCAGCGCTCGACCCGTCGGTGGCGTTCATGCAGGGCAAGCTGAAGGCGGCCGGCCACACCGGCGTGCTGTTCGACGTGCTCCGCAGCGGCGAGGCCGCTGCAGCGATCAGCCGGCTCGCATCGCGTCCCTGAGGGCGCGGTAGCCCACCAGCACGGCGCCGCTGTCGCGGATGAGCTCGCGCAGGCCGTGATCGACGGTCACCAGGCGCAGGTCGTCGATCCAGGCGTCGGCCTGGGGCGTGAGCGCCCGCACCTCGGGGGTGTCGATGGCCGGCTGGACGTGGACCTCGGTGACGCCGGGCTGCAGGTTCCTGACCGCGTCGGAGACGCGATCACGACTGCCGGCACGCCAGTCGTGGTCGAAGTGGTCGGGGAAGACCACGCCCTCGTCCGCGGCAAGCTGGCGGAAGGGGAAGCCCGCCTGGTCGGTGGTGATGGTCGACGGGAGCCGGATGGGAAGTCGGTACTCGACAGCGAGCTCCATGTAGACGTCGAAGAACTCGGGCCGCAGCGTGATGCTCGTGAGGTGTGGCGCCAGGTGGGTGACGTCGATACCCCAGGCGATGGCGCGCTCGATCTGGGCGCGGCACTCGCGCAGCACCTCGGCCGGGTCGGCGTGCTCCCACAGGTCGGGGACGTCACGGGGGAAGCCGCCCTCGCCCGACAGCAGCGATGGCGCGTGCGTGATGGGGCCGAAGCGGTAGATGTCGTGCTCGCAGTTGAGCGTGAGGTGCACGCCGATGTCGTCGCCCTGGTAGTTGGCGGCTGCGTGGCGCGCCCACGGGGCAGGCACCATGATCGACGCGCAGGTGGCGACGCCGTCGCGGAGTGCTGCGTAGACCCCCTCGTTCGCAGCGTGGCACGAACCGAGGTCGTCGCAGGAGATGATGAGCAGCTTGGCGTCGGCGGGGTGGCCGAGGCGTTCGGCGAGCGAGGTCATCGGGGCGAACGTTATCCCGAACAGGCGCGCCACAGACCGAGGTCGGCTGCCTCGGCGGCGCGTGCGGCCGCCACGAAGTCGTCGACGTGCGCGACGTTCGGCGGGAACGTCAGCAGGTTCGCGTAGCCCTGCGCCACGATCTCGAGGTTGACGAACAGCCCGTCGTCGGCGCGGTACACGTAGGCGAGCAGGCGGTCGTAGTCGTCGCGTGCCTCGATGTCGCGCTCGAGCAGCAGGGGCGTGCCCTCGGGCAGGAGCGACGTGGTGAACGCCGATGCCTCCGGGCCGAAGCACTCGACCGGCGTGTTCGGCCTCTTCGTCTCGGGCGTGTCGATGCCGATGAGCCGCACGTTCTCGCGCTGCCCGTCGACCTCGACCTGGATCGTGTCGCCGTCGACGACCCGCACGAGCGTGGCGTTGGCGTCGTAGGTGACCGGTGCGGGGGTGGACACCGTGGAGGCGGTCATGTCGGCGTCGCGGCAACCGAGCAGCAGCACGCAGACCGAGATGAGGCAGACCGGTCGTGCTGGGACTCTCACCCGACCCGTGTCTATCGCCGTCGTGTCAGATGCGCTCGATGATGGTGCCGGTGCCGAGACCGCCACCGCAGCACATCGACACGAGGCCGTAGCGGCCGCCGGTGCGCTCGAGCTCATAGAGCGCCTTGGTGAGCAGGAAGCCGCCGGTGCCGCCGAGCGGGTGGCCGAGGGCGATCGCGCCGCCGTTCGGGTTCACCTTCTCGGGGTTGGCGCCCACGGCCTTCTGCCAGGCGAGGACCACGGAGGCGAAGGCCTCGTTGATCTCGAAGGTGTCGATGTCATCGATGCCGAGGCCGGTACGGGCGAGCAGGCGCTCGGTTGCATCGATCGGGCCGGTGAGCATGAGCACCGGGTCGACGCCGACGAGGCAGGTGTCGACGATGCGGGCACGGGCCTTCAGGCCGAGGGCGGCGGCCTTCTCCTCGGTCATCAGCAGTACGGCGCTGGCGCCGTCGCTGATCTGGCTCGAGTTGCCGGCCGTGTGCACGCCGTTCTCGCGGGCGACGGGCTTCAGGCTCGCCAGCTTCTCCATGGTGGTCTCGCGCAGGCCCTCGTCGCGGCTGACCGTGTGGAAGGTGTCGGCGAGGCTGCCGTCCTCGTTGCGGTCGGGTGCCTGCACGGTGATGTACTGGCCGGAGAAGCGGTCCTCGTTCCACGCCTGGGCAGCGAGCTGCTGGCTGCGGAAACCGAACGCGTCGGTGTCGTCGCGGGTGATGCCCCACTTGTCGGCGATGCGCTCGGCGCCCTCGAACTGCGACGTCATCTCGTACTGGGCGAAGTAGGTCTTCGGGATCGGCACACCGAGGCCGAGGTTCTTGCTGCCGCCGACGCCGATCGGGATGCGGCTCATCGACTCGACGCCGCACGCGAGCGCCACGTCGACGACGCCGCTGCCCACGAGCGCCGTGGCGAGGTTGGTGGCCTGCTGGCTGCTGCCGCACTGGGTGTCGACGGTGGTGGTGGGCACACTCATCGGCAGGCCGGCGCTGAGCCACGCGGTGCGGCCGATGTTGAACGCCTGCTCGCCGACCTGGCTGACGCACCCGGCGACGACCTGACCGATCTCGGCCGGGTCGATGCCGGAACGCTCGATGATCGCCTTCTGGACCGAGGCGAGCAGCTCGCCCGGGTGGAGGGTGGACAACCCGCCGTTGCGCTTGCCGATGGGCGTGCGGACGGCGTCGACGATCACGATGTTGCTCATGCGCCGAGCCTACGTGGCATCACGCAGAGCGTGTGAGTCGAAGTTCGGCCCCACGTTGCCGAGGCGGCAACCTCAGGCCGGACTTCCTCGCAACCGGTGCGTGTGCTGGCCTACGGTGCGGGTGTGACCGAGTTCCTGCCCACACTCCGCCCGCACGCCGACGTGGTGGTCCACCGTTACATCCACGTGATCGGCTCGTCTGTGTTCGTGTCCGACCGAGTCGAGATCAGCGAGGCGCCGACGCACTTCATCGGCATGCACGGCGACGAGGGGGTGTGGGCGGTCGACGTGCCGCACGGGGAGGACCCGTCGTACGGTGCGGCCACCGATCTGTTCTCGTACTTCGGACGGGCGAGCGAGATCGAGTGGGCGATCGCCGGCCGCGCCGTCCAGCTGACCGAGTGGCTGCGCACCCATCGCTACTGCGGGCGGTGCGGCACGCCGACCGTGCTGTCCGACACCGACCGGTCGATGAAGTGCCCGGCGTGCGGCCTGCCCGCGTACCCGCGTCTGGCGCCGGCGATGATCACCCTCGTCACCCGTGGCGAGCCCGGGCCCGACCAGGAGGCGCTGCTGGCCCGCGGCGTGGCGTTCCGGGCGCCGATGTTCAGTTGCCTCGCCGGCTTCGTCGAGGCCGGCGAGTCGCTCGAGCAGTCGGTCATCCGTGAGGTGCGTGAAGAGGTCGGCATCGAGATCACCAACCCGCGCTACTGGGGCAGCCAGCCGTGGCCGTTCCCGCACAGCCTGATGATCGGCTTCACCGCCGAGTGGAAGAGCGGCGAGATCGAGTGCGACCCGTCCGAGATCGCCGAGGCGAACTGGTACCGCAAGGACGAACTGCCGAACATCCCGCCGCGCATCTCGATCGCCCGCAAACTCATCGACGTCTGGCTGCAGGGCTGACCCCCAACGTTTGTGAACTCCCGCACCGCATGCGGGACGAAGTTCACGAACGCGCTGGGGCGCCGAGCTTGTCGGCGAACCAGTCGAGGATGATCTCGGCGCGTTGCACGCGGTGCACGGGTGAGCCGCTGCGGGTGAGCTCGTGGCCCTCGCCGGGGAAGCGGTAGAAGACCACCTCCTTGCCGAGCAGGCGGAGCGCCATGAACAGCTCCTCGGCCTGGTTGATCGGGCAGCGCAGGTCGTTCTCGCTGTGGATCAGCAGCATCGGCACCTCGATGTCCCGCACCCAGCGGACGGGCGAGAAGGCCTCGTAGGCGGCCGGGTCGTCGAGGTGGGTCGGGCCGACCTCGGTCCGGAAGACGGACCCGATGTCGCTCGACCACTCCTCGCTGAGCATGTTGTTGACCGCTCGCTCGCTGCAGATGGCCTTGAACCGCTCGCCGTGCCGGGCGGCGAGCCAGGTGGCCATGAACCCGCCGTAGCTGCCGCCGAGCATGCCGACGCGATCGGCGTCGCAGAACGTGTAGGTCGCGAGGGTGTGGTCGAGGACGGCGAGCACGTCGTCGACGTCGGCCCCGCCCCAGCCGGTGCCCGGTTTGGTGTGGTGGTGCGCGCCGAGGATCGCCTGCCCCCACGCTTCCTCGCGGCCCGACGACCCACGGGGGTTCGACATGATGACCACGAAGCCGGCGGCCGCCTGGAACTGGGCCTCGTCGAACATCGTCTCGCCGTACTGCGTGTGCGGGCCGCCGTGGACGTTGAGGAGGACCGGGTAGCGCTCGGCCGGGTCGAAGCCGGCGGGCCGCATGATCCAGGCGTCGACGTGTGTGGTGCCGTCGGCCGTCGGCACGGCGAAGCGCTCCCATGTCTGCGGTTGGGCTGCGGTACGGAAGCGGTCGCCGAAATCGGTGAGGCAGACGAGCTCGTCGCCGCGCAGGACGTACAGGTCGGACACGGCATCGACCCGGCCGAGGGTGAGTGCGATCGTGCCGCCGGCGGCGTCGAACGCCTTCACCGTGTGGGCGCCGTGCGTGAGTGGCGTCGGTGGCGTGCCGTCGGTGGACACCCGGAAGAGGTGGGTCTGGCCGGCGTCCTCGGCGGTGGCGAGCAACGTGCCCGCCGGCTCCCAGACGGGTGCGCGGGTACCTGCCGTGGGTGTGAACGTGCGGTCGAACGCGAGGGAGATGAAGCGGTGCTCGCCGCCTGCGACGGGCACCAGCCCGATGTGTGCGTTCTGCGGGGACGTGCTCGGGTCGTCATGCCCGACGAAGGCAACCGTGACACCGTCGGGCGACACGGATGGCAGGTGGTAGATGCCATTCCGGGCGGTGAGCGCCGTGACCGTGCCATCGAGCTGCGCCCGGTAGACGTCGTTCGCGAAGTCGAGGTCCCACGTGTCGTGGCGAGCCGACGAGGTGACGACGCCGCTCGAGTCGGGCAGCCAACCGATGCCGCTGTGCTGGAACTCGCCCGGGGTCAGGTTGCGGGGCGATTCGGTGCCGTCGACGCGCACGACGTACACGTGGGCGGGACGGTCGACGATCCAGCCCTCGTTGTCGAGGCGGCTGAAGAAGCGCTCGATCTTGCGGGGCGCCTGCCAGCTCTCGTCCTTCGCGTCGTAGCGCTCGTGCCGGGTGTGGCTGATGAACGCGAGATGCGCGCCGTCGGGGCTGAAGGTCGGTTGCGTGATCCCGTCGGGCATGGTGGCCACTGTGCGGGTCTCGCCCGGCCCGCTCATCGACAGCAGGTGCAGGGTCGCCTCGCCCTGCTTCTCGCTGCGGTTCGACGTGAACGCGAGCCAGCGGCCGTCGGGGCTCCACGCCGGCTGGCTGTCGTGATCGCCCGAGGTGATCGCGTGTGGGGCCATCGTCGCGTCGGTCGAGGCGAGCCACACCTGCGAGGTGGTGGTGTTGTGCTCGACGTCGACCCGCCCGACCACGAACGCGATGAGCGATCCGTCCGGCGACACGGCCGGCGATGCAGCCTGGACGATCGAACCGATGATGCGCTCGGCGATCGCCGTGTGCTTGCTGGGAGTCGGTGTCATTGGCGTGCGACCGTACTCGGAATGAGCATGCCGTGTGGCAGCATCAACCGGGTGGAACCTTCCGAGCTGATCACCGATCTCGAACACCACGGCGCCGCATTCGCCCGGGCATGCCGCGCCGCCGGGCCCGACGCGCCCGTGCCGTCGTGCCCGGGCTGGACCGTCGACGACCTGCTGTGGCACCTCGCCGAGGTGCATCACTTCTGGGGCTGGGTGCTGACCGAGCGGGTCGCCACACCCGAGGCCTACGCCCCGCCCGATCGCCCGTCCGGTGACGCGCTGTTCGACATGTACACAGCCGGACTCGACCGCCTGGTGACCGCATTGCGCGACACGCCGGCAGACACGGCGATCTGGACGTGGACCGATGTCCACAGCGCCGGCTGGCTCGTCCGCCGCATGGCACACGAGACGGCGATCCACCGCTGGGACGCCGACGATGCGGCCGGCACCGCAGCGCCGCTCGACCCGGCACTTGCCAGTGACGGCATCGACGAGTTCCTCAGCTGGTTCCTGTCGCCGGCCACCGACGCTCAGCCGGTGGGCGGGTCGGTGCACATCCACTGCGGCGACGTGGCGGGGGAGTGGACCCTGCGCCCCGATGGCGACGGCTTCCACGTCACCCGCGAGCACGCCAAGGGTGACTGCGCGCTGCGCGGCACGGCGAGCGACCTGT
>JBEGOE010000263.1:0-2559 GCA_041182165.1 Actinomycetota bacterium | reverse complement strand
GCGTGCCGCAGCGATCGAGGCGAAGGTGCGCGGACGTTCCCCCCACGACCTCCGCCACTATGCAGCCTCGGTGATGATCGAGTCGGGTGCCAGCGTCAAGGCCGTCCAGCGGCAGCTCGGGCACGAGAAGGCCACGACCACGCTGGACACCTACGCACACCTCTGGCCCGAGTCGGAGGACGTGACACGCCGAGCCTTGGAGTCGGGCCTCGCCTCAGTTGTGTCCGTTTCGTGTCCGAGCGAGTCGGCCTCGGGCTAGGAAAGCTGCTCTAACCTGCGGGTTTGCCACTGTGCAGTGGCGTCGACGTTGTTGAACGTGAACACGTGCAGGCCCTCGATGCCGAGCTCGGTGGCGACCTTGCTCATCGGGGCGATGAGCTTCGTGGGGTCGTAACCGCCGGGCGAGAACAGGCGGCCGAGGACGCCCTTGTTCTTCTTGACGTACCGCATCGACGAGCCGATGCCGAGACGCATGCCCATCGTGAGCAGCTTGGTGCGGTCGATGACGCCCGGCACCCCGAGGTGCAGCGGCAGGGTGAAGCCGGCGGCGCGCTCGGTGGCCGCCCACTGCTTCCACCGCTCGACGTCGAAGCACATCTGCGTGCTGGCGAAGCCGGCGACGCCCGCCTCCGCGAGCAGCGCCTGCTTCTGGTGGAGCGCCTCGTGGACGACACCCTGGTCGATGAGCGCGTGGCCGTCGGGGTATGCCGTGATGCCGATGCGCGTGAGGCCGTGGTCGGTGTCGAGGAAGTCGCGGAGGAAGGCGACCACGCCGTCGTATGCCCCGACCGGTTCCGGAGCGTCACCGGCGACCAGGAACACCTCCTGCACACCGTTCGTGCGGCAGAACTCGGCGAGCCGCTGCACGTGGGCGCGGTCCTCGGTGAGGCGTGCCGAGAAGTGGGGCACGGCCATGAGGCCACGGTCGAGCACCTCGCGGGTGAGGTCGAGGGTGGCCTGCATGCCCTTGGCCGGCGAGCAGGTGACCGACACCGAACTGCCGGACGGCACGAACGCCATCTGGTCGTGGACGTTCTTCAGCGGGATCAGCTCGTAGCGCGCCTCGGCGACGAGCTGGCGCTGCACGGCCGATGCCGTGCGGGGGAGTGGCTGAGCAGACATGGTGTTCCTGTTCTGGTGGGCGGTTCAGGCGAACTCGTCGGGCAGTTCGGTCTTGCGGCGAGCCACGAAGTCCTGCAGCTCGGCATCGATGGCGTCGTCGAGGGCCGGCGGCTCGTACTCGGCAAGGCGCTTCTTCCAGAGGGCGTTGGCGCGCTGGGCGGCGTCGAGGCCGCCCTCCTCGGTCCACTGCTCGAAGCTCGAGTTGTCGGAGGTGTCACTGCGATAGAACGCCGACTCGAAGTTGGCGAGGGTGTGGGCCGTGCCGAGGAAGTGATCGCCCGGCGTGTGCTCGCGGATCGCTTCGGTGGCGAGGCCGTTGGGCGACACGTCGAGGCCCCGCACGAATGTGGTCATCATGCCGAGCTGGTCGCAGTCGAGGACGAACTTCTCGTACCCGATCGCCAGGCCGCCCTCGAGCCAGCCTGCTGCGTGCAGCACGAAGTTCACGCCACCGAGCACAGTGGGTTGCAGGGTGTTGGCGCTCTCGTAGGCGGCCTGCGCGTCGGGCAGCTTCGAGGCGGTGAGCGAGCCGCCGGAGCGGAACGGCACACCGAGCCGCCGGGCGAGCGCCGCCATCGTGTAGAGCACCAGCGCAGGCTCGGGCGTGCCGAAGGTGGGGGCACCGGTCTGCATGCTCATCGAACTGGCGAACGACCCGAGGACGACCGGCGCGCCGGCGCGGACGAGCTGCACGAAGGTCATGCCGGCGAGCGCCTCGGCGAGCGTCTGGACGCAGACGCCGGCGCTGGTCGACGGGGCCATGGCGCCAGCCAGGATGAACGGGGTGATGATGGTGGCCTGGTTGTTCTCGGCGTAGCACTGGGCGGCGGCGAGCATCGTGCCGTCCCACACCAGCGGCGATGATGCGTTGATGAGCGACGTCATGACCGTGCGGTCCTGCAGGTCGCCGCCGAACGCGATGCGGGCCAGGTCGACGCTGTCCTGCGCCCGTGATCCGGCAGTGACCGAACCCATGAAGCCCTTGTCGCTGTACTTGATGTGGCTGTACACCATGTCGAGGTGGCGCTTGCTGACCGGGATGTCGACCGGCTCGCACACCGTGCCACCGGAGTGGTGGAGGTACGGGTCGAGGTACGCCAGTTTCACGAAGTTCTGGAAGTCGGCGATCGTCGCGTATCGCCGGCCGTGGTCGATGTCGTAGACGAACGGCGATCCGTAGTTCGGAGCGAACACCGTGTTGTCTCCGCCGATGACGACGCTGTTCGCAGGGTTGCGGGCGTGCTGCACGTAAGTGGCTGGTGCGTTGTCGGAGACGATCTGGCGGCACAGCCCACGCGGGAACCGCACTCGGGTGCCGTCGACGATGGCGCCGCCCGCGGCGAAGATCGGGAGCGCCTCGGGATAGTCGCGCACCTCGATGCCGACCTCCTCGAGGATGGTGTCGGCTGCGTCCTCGATGAGGGCGAGGGCCTCGTC
>JBEGOE010000262.1:0-12562 GCA_041182165.1 Actinomycetota bacterium | reverse complement strand
CGACGAAGTCACCGGTGCGGACACGCCGGCCTACCCCGGGAAACGAAGGAGCCCGTCGATGTTGTGGCTCGTGCTCGCCGCGCTGAACGGGATCCTGCTGGCGGCATCGCTGCTCCTGTTGTCCGGCGAAGCGTCTGCGTCGGTGCTCATCCCATTCGCCGCACTGTTCCTGCTGTCGGCATCGATGTACCGACGCGAGCGGCGGCGCGAACAGCAGGTCATCACGCAGCGTCGACCGGTGGGGGGCTGAGTGGGACGGACGGGCGGGCCCGTCCGCTCCGACACCGAAGGGCACGGCGATCGGGTGCGTGAGCGGCGCACCGCTCTCGGTCTGACGCAGCAGCAGATGGCCAACGACGCAGGTGTCAGCCGTCAGACGATCGTGGCGATGGAGAGCGGCTCGTACGCGCCATCCGTCTTCCTGGCCCTGGCGGTCGCTGCGCTGCTCGGCACCACGGTGGAAGCCATCTGGGGTGAGGGCGAACCGACCGGGTGACCCTGGGAGACACTCGGTGTGCACAACGGATCCCTGCCCCGGGAGCGGGCGGCTGCCGTCCGGCGGGGCAGGCGGAGGACGCCCGGCCCACTAGGTTCCGATCACCGAGCAGGAGGTCGTCATGGGTGAGTTGAGCGGACGGGTCGCGATCGTGACGGGGTCGTCGAGCGGGATCGGGGAACGGACGGCGCAACGCCTGTCGGAGCTGGGTGCCGCAGTGGTCGTGAACTCGGCGAACAGCGTGGCCGCTGGCGAGGCGGTCGCTGCCGCACTGCCGGGCGAGTCGCTGTACGTGCAGGCCGACATCGCTGATGCCGAGCAGTGCCGCCACCTCCTCGACGCCACCATCGAGCGGTTCGGTCGTCTCGACCTGCTCGTCAACAACGCCGGGTGGACCACCGTGGTGCCGCACCACGACCTCGACGCGCTCACCGACGAGATCTTCACCAAGACCTTCGAGGTCAACGTGATGGGCACCTGGCAGCTCACCAAGATGGCCATCCCGCTGCTACGCGAGTCGACCGACGGCCATGTCGTCACGATCACTTCGATCGCGGGTGTGCGCCCCGTCGGCTCGTCGATCGCGTACTCGATGTCGAAAGCCGCACTGAACCAGATGACCCGCCTGCTCGCCAAGAGCCATGGGCCGGTCCGGTTCAACGCCGTCGCGCCCGGCCTGGTCGCGACGCCGTGGACGGAGGACTGGGACGCCCAGCACAAGGCCGTTGCCGCGATCGCCCCGCTGAAGCGGTCGGCCACGCCCGACGACTGCGCCGAAGCGGTGCTGGCACTCGTGCGCAACCGTTACGTCACCGGCGAGATCTTCGTCGTCGACGGCGGCCTGACGCAGCTGAGCTGACGGCCGGGTCGGTCGCTGACCTTTGCCGTGATCCGGCTGTCAGCGACCAGATCGCGGCAAACGTCGGCGCCACGGCTTCAGCCAGGCACACGCGGCAGACCCGCCAGTTCGACCCTGTTCCGACCACCACGCTTGGCGCAATAGAGCGCCTCGTCTGCTGTTCGCAATGCCTCCGCAGCGGAGAAGCCGGGTCGAAGGAGCGCCACGCCGAACGAGGCGGTGACGCACACGCTGGGGGAATCGTCGAAGCGGAGGTCTGCGATCTGCGTGCGGATGTGCTCGGCTGCCACTGCAGCAGAGGACTCGTCAGTGGCGCTGAACAGCAGCGCGAACTCCTCACCCCCGATCCGACCGATCACGTCATGATCGCGAACCGAACCGGCGACTGCACCTGCGACCCGGCGAAGAACCTCGTCGCCGACTCCATGACCGTAGGTGTCGTTGACCGTCTTGAAGTGATCGATGTCGAACAGCACCAGACAGACAGAGACGTCCGATGCTTGCGCCAGACACTGTTCCAACTGGCTGACGAAATGCCGACGGTTCCCCACGCCTGTCAGTTCGTCGGTCGCCGCGATCTGATCGAGCGCTTCGAGTGCCGATGCCAATCGCACGCTCAAGTCGGCCTCGACGAAGCGGCGTTCGCTCATGTCACGGATGATGCGGTGGAGACGCACGCCGACGATCCCCAGCGAAAACCAGACGATGAAGCAGCCGATGGCCAGCCAGTTCGCAAAGGCAGTTCCCTCGGCGACCAGATGCACGATGAACAGCCAGATCGAGACCGTGCTGAACGCATGAAAACTCGCCGGCACCGCTGACGAGGCGAGCAGCCCGACGCAGATCGAAATGGCAGTGAAGAGCAGGCACACCGTGGCGGCGAGCCGCGGATCGGAGGCCTCGAGCGCCGGGCGAATGAGGATGCCCATCGAGAAACCGAATGCGAGGTAGGTGCAGACGAGGCCCGCCCGGGTGACCACCGCCGACGGGGACGTTGCATTCGAGTACCACCAGGCCAACACGCCCGCAGCAACAGTGGCGCACAGGTACACCCCGAGGGAGATCCACGGCCAGATGCTCGCCGGGTTGATGACCATCATCACTGCGGCAAGCAGCGGCGCGGTGAAACCGCACCACCGGACGATCCAGACCAACAGCAGTCCCACGCGCCGCCGTCCGCTCTCGGAGTCGGTGGTGGCGCGAATCTCCTCGAGCGTGACCTCGAGCCCCGCGAGCGCAACGCGATCGAGGGGGTCGAACAGGCCAATCCGCACAGATGAATGTCGACCGAGTTGGGTCCACACTTGAGGACGCAATGGGCGACCACCCGGGTGATTTCCGACCAACCGGGTGCACAAAACCGGCTCACTCACGATGATGGCGGGCCGAGCAGGTCCCACCACCCAGGTGTGGCTGCCTCTGACCGACAGCGGTTCAGGAACCTGCCCGCTGCTCGAGCACGGCGAGGTCGCGGCGGGCGTAGCGCAGGTGTTCGAACGACTCTTCCAGCACCACGTACACGCACTCGGTGGCCGGAACCTGGCCGTTCTCGAGCACCTCCACCTCCGCTGGCAGCGATGCCATGTCGAGTGCTTCGAACGACGCCCGCACCCGCGCAGTGAGCTGCTCCCAGGCGCTCAGCACCTCTGCCGTGGTGGGTGACGCCGACAGGTCGAGTCCAGGCCAGGGGAAGCCCCGCGAACCCGTGTTGGGCAGGCCGATCGGTGAGAACTCGGTGGCGCCGAGCAGCGGCAACACGAACCACTTGTCGATCGCGAACAGCACATGGCGCAGCGTGTCGCGCATCGACCACTCGCCGTTCACCGACTCGGTGAAGCCCGCATCACCCAGCCGCTGCGCCCGAGCGCAGTTGGTGCCCCATTCCGCAGCGATCTGGTCCCACGCCGCCAGGGCACTTGCCGCATCGGCGGGCCGCAGCATCGTGCGCAGCGGGTACCAGGCGTCGTGAGTGTTCACGTAGTCGGTGACATCGACGCCGTTCACCACCAGCCGATCGACGATGCCATCGATGTCGACATCAGCGAGGATCGAGTGGAACACCCGCGCCCCGCTGAGGTCGCTGTCGCGGAACAGCGCGCGCTGCAGGCCGACGCCCCAGAACACCGCATCGGCAAGGTCCTCACCCTCGAACTCCCGCGGCTGCTTCTGCTGTCCATCGCTCATCCGACCATCATGGCCCACCGATCCACGACGCGGCCTGCGACCTGCTCGCCCGGTTCATCGACGTTACCGACGAGCACTTCCTTCGGTGCTGGGTGACGCAACTGCTGCCGAGGACACCGTGGTGGGACACCGTCGACGGCATCGGCACGGCAGCGGTGATCCCTCTCTGCCGCCGCTTCGACTCGGCAGCGACAATCGACGAGTGGTCGGGGTCGGGCGGCCGATGGCTGGTCCGCGCCGCCATCCGGCACCAACGCTGTTGGCGCCGATCGACCGACGTCGAACGAGTGCTCGGGCTGTGCCATCGGCACTGGGGGGAGCGCGAGTTCTTCATCGCCAAGGCGATCGGCTGGGCGCTGCGCGACATCACGCGAATCGACCCCGATGTCATGCGGCGCTTCCTGGCCGACCACCGCAGCAATGCCGTCGCCGAACGTCAAGCAGCGAGCGGCCTCGCCCGCTCAGGTCGGGGGTCGACGGGTTCGCTTGCGAGCCGACCTCAGGAGCGGTGAGTGCTGAACCACGTCGTGGCGAAATCGACCAGGTCGCGCATGCGCATCACCTTGGCGACTGCGCTGGCGAACTGGCCAATACGCACCGTTCCGGCTGACGTGCCCGAAGCCTCGAACGCCGCGCCGACCGCAGAGAAGTCGTCGGAGTCGTAGTCGGTCTGGTCGTACACGACCCACTGCGACTCTCCGTCGACGAGCACCCGCGAACCCTGCCGCGCCCGACGCTTCGACGGCCACGAACCCCTCACCTCGGCGAGGTGGAGCGAGGTGTTGTTCGCATGGTCGACCCCGAGCAGCACCACGGTCGCGTCGAGTTCGTAGAGCCGGCTGAGCGGCGACTCGTCGCCGAAACCCTCGTCGAGGTCGTGCGGCGCGATGACGTATGCCGCCTCCGGCCCATTCGCCATGTGCGACAGCTGTGGATGGGTGCTGCGCAACGTGTCGCGGCGCAGCAGGAGGGCCGTCGCCAGCGCGCCCATCTGCTGTGGCGGCGTGCCGTACGGATCGAACGGTGGCGCGTGGTCGCGGATGGTCGGCCACCAGTGCTCGGGGACGGGTGGCGCCACCCACTCCGCCGGGTCGGAACGATCGGCGGTGTGAGCCGGCATGGTGAGCGTTCCGGTCGGCCCGATCGCCACACGGATTGCCGCGAGTACCGCCTCCGGGCCCCCTGCCACGAAGCCGATCGAGCGGAATGCCGTGTGCACGATGAGTGTGTCGCCCGCGTCGATACCGAGCCGCCGAAGGTCGGCGGCCAGATCGGCGGTCGTCCACGGTCGCTCCTGCTCGACGGTCATCGCCCCGACGATAGGTCGGCAGACACAGGTGATCGACGGCGATCCCGCGGCTACCGTCGACGGCCATGGCGACCGACCCGGGTGACCGCACACGCCACTTCGCTGCGATCGAGCGCAAGCACGGCCTACCCGCCAGCCACTGGCTCGGCCTGCTCGCCGAGCTGGGCGAGGCGAAGTACCCCGAGCAGATGGCGCTGCTGCAGGAGGGCCACGGGTTCAGCCGGGGCCACGCCAACGCGCTCGTGATGTACCACCGCGGCTCGCCCACCTCACGCCGCTACGCGAGCCACGACGAGTGGTTCGCCGCACAGACGCCGGAGGCCGCCGACACGACACGCGCGATCTTCGCCGCCATCGGGTCGCGCATCGACGGGCTCGAAGCCGTCATCGCCTGGAACCACCCGATGCTGCGCAGCACCAAGGATTACGTGATCGGCTGCTCGGCGGCGAGCAAGCACATCAGCATCAACCCGTTCAGCGCAGCCGTCATGGACGGGTTCCGGGATCGACTGGGCGCGATCGCGGGCGGCAACGTCACCGCGCATCTGTTCTCGGTGCCGTTCGGCTGGCCTGTCGACGCAGACCTGCTCGCCGACCTGGTGTCGGCTCGTCTCGCCGAACTGACCGCAGTGTGACACGGCGACGAGCCCACCGCAGGTGGCCGGGCCGTTGGCTCCTGCCTGCGCAGCACCCGCATGACAGCATCGTCACGTGAACTCCGTGGGCTACGTCGGCGCAGCACTCTCCATCCTCGCCGGGGTCTTCGGACTGATCTGGCCGCAGCAGGTGAGCCGCGCGATCGGGCTGCAGATCCCTGGACGACTCGGAACCTCCGAGGTGCGCGCCACATACGGTGGCTTGTTCATCGGATCCGGCAGCGCAGTGATGTTGATCGCCAGCAGCGAAGCTGCACTCGTTCTCGGTGCAGCTTGGGGAGGCGCCTTCGCAGCACGGGCCATCTCGTTCGTCATCGACAAGTCCCGCTCGAAGGAGAACGTTGCCGGCCTTGCCATCGAAGCCTTCATGGCAACACTCCTTCTCCTCGCCTGAACAGATCGCGATGGTCGAACTCGATCCTCGACGACTCGGCGCACCGTCGGTCCGCATGCCAGCCGCGGCCCGCACCTCGGCGCACCGTCGGCGGACTGGTACATCAACGAGCGCGGTGCTGTGTGCCCAGTCCGGAGGTGATGAACACACACGAAGCCGTCGAACCCTGCGACACATCAGCGGTGTGCCACGTACCCGCGTTGTTGATCGCCCATTGTCCCGAGCTGAGGGCCGTGCTCACGATCGCGCCATCGTCATCCTGGATGAGGTCAATGGCCCCTTCGACACACAGGACGATCTCGTCACCACTCGGATGCATCTCCCATGAGTCCCATGAACAATCGAACGAGTGCCAAGTCACCAGACGGCCGGCGGGGCCATCAGCCGCGCACTGGTGCTCGTAAGCGGCGTACCACGACGGGTCTCCGGTGAAGCGATCGAGTCCGAGCGCTTGTCCGTCAGCGGCGAGGTGAACGGGAAAATCTCGCAAGTGTTGAGGTTCGACCATGCGACAGGGTACCGAGGGTTTCCAGACGCGCTGGGTGCGCCGAGACCCTCGGGTGAGCTCGCGACCCTCGGATGGCCCGGTGGGACTCGGTCAGGCGCGCTTCAGGTCGGTGACCAGGCCTTTGCTGGCCTCGACGAGCTGGTGAGGCTCGATGCCGAACACGTCGTGCCACGTGCCGGCCGCGGCCCACACCTCGTCGTACTGCAACAAGTCGGGATCGATGAACACGCGCAGGTGGGTCCTGTGGCCGAACGGGGGCACGCCGCCGATCGGGTAGCCGGTTGCGTCACGCACGATGTCGGCGTCGACCCGGGCGCACTTCGCACCACCGGCCGCCGCAGCGAGTTTCTTCTCGTCGAGCTGATTGGCACCGCTGACGTACGCGAGCACCACGTTCCCGTCGACAGCGAAGATCAGGCTCTTCACGATCTGGCCCACGTCGACACCGATCGCGGCCGCCGCGTCGAGCGCGGTCTTGGTGCCCTCGGGGAACTGGCGCGGCTGAATCGTCAGACCGCGCTGCGCAGCAGCCTCGACGACCCGGGCGACGTTGGGATGGATGTCGGTCACGGCGGCGGACGATACCGGACGCAATCACACGACGGTCCATGCCTGATGTTGCGATACAGGTATTCGATGTCTATGGTTGCGGGCGAAGGGGAGTATCCCTCAGCATCGTGCTCGTCAGTACGGCCACCCCCATGGTGGCTCGGGCACGGTGGTCCGACGCTTGACGGTGGCCCGGACGGGAGAGACCTTCGGGATGGCACCTCCACGCCACCGAAGGACCTCCGCTGTGATCACCCAACCCGCCACCTCCGACCTCGTCGACGCACATCGCCTCGACGGTGGCGCTGTTGCCGATGTGCTCGAGGTCCGCCCCGAGCACGGTCTGATCGACCCGCAGGTGACGGCGCGAACCGCGGATTTCGGCCGCAACGAGTTGGCCGAGGCGGCACGCACCCCCACGTGGAAGCGGATCGTCGCCCAGTTCAGCGACCTCCTCATCCTCATCCTCATCGCGGCGGCGATCGTCGCCTACGCGGTGTCCGGCGAGGTGAAGACGCCGGCTGTCGTCCTCATCGTCGTGCTGTTCAACGCCGTCATCGGCTTTGTGCAGGAGAACCGGGCCGAGAAGTCGCTCGATGCGCTGAAGAAGATGCTCGTCATCCAGACCCGCGTGCGTCGCAACGGTCAGCTCGTGAACCTGCCTGCCGACGAGCTCGTTCCCGGCGACATCGTGATGATCGAGGCCGGCGACCGTGTGCCCGCCGATGGTCGCCTGCTGTTCTCGAACAGCCTCGAGGTCGAGGAGGCAGCCCTCACGGGCGAGAGCCAACCCTCCGCCAAGAGCATCGACGCCATCGACCTCGACGCGGTGTCGCTCGGCGACCGCAAGAACATGGTCTACATGAACACCACGGTCACCCGCGGCCGCGGCGAGCTGGTGGTCACCGCCACCGGCATGCACACAGAGATCGGGCGTATCGCCGGCCTGCTGCGGGCAACCGAGACCGAGAAGACCCCACTGCAGAAGCAGCTCGACGGCCTCGCGCACAGCCTTGCGAAGCTGGCCGGCGGCATCGTGACCGCCGTGTTCGTCATCGGGCTCATCCGTGGAGACAGCGTCAGCGACCTGCTGCTCACCGCCGTGGCGCTCGCGGTCGCCTCCATCCCCGAAGGCCTGCCGGCGGTCACCGCCGTCACCCTCGCCCTCGGCGTGTCGAAGATGGCCAGGCACGGTGCGATCGTGAAGCGGCTCGCCTCGGTCGAGACCCTCGGCTGCACCAGCGTCATCTGCTCCGACAAGACCGGCACCCTCACCCTCAACCAGATGACGGCCGTCGAGCTCGTGCTGCAGCTGCGCTCGCACCGCATCACCGGTGACGGCTACGACCCGACCGGCACCATCGAGCGTCTGCCCACCGACGAGGCCACCGCCCGCGACGCCGCCTACGCAGCGATGGCGCTCTGCAACGATGCCGTCGTGCGTCGCGGTGACGCCATGTGGGAGCTCGTCGGCGACCCGACCGAGGGCGCCATGGTGGTGCTCGCCGCCAAGGCCGGCACCGACATCGACGGGATGCGTGCCAACCACCCGCGCATCGCCGAGGTGCCGTTCGATTCGACCAACAAGTTCATGGTCACCGTGCACGAGATGGTCGACGGCAGCGGCTGCTCGATGATCACGATCTGCGTGAAGGGTGCGCCCGACCTCCTGGTCGGCCGCTCGACGAAGGTCATCGACAACCATGGCATCGCCTCACCGATCAGCGCCCACCTCGACGACCTGCGCGACCACAACGAGCGTCTGGCATCAGAAGGCCTCCGCGTGCTCGCCGTCGCCCAACGCGAACTGACACCGGAGGCCTGGAGCGAGTTCACCGCCGACGGCGGCGACCCGATCGAGCTCGTCGGCGACCTCACGTTGCTCGCACTGATCGGCATCGTCGACCCACCGCGACCGGAGGCCAAGCTCGCCATCGCCGACGCCCACACCGCAGGCATGTCGGTGAAGATGATCACCGGTGACCACGCCGCCACGGCGAAGGCGATCGGTAGCGAGCTCGGCCTGCACGGCGAGGTGGTCACCGGCGCAGACCTCGACCGGATGGACGACGACGAGCTCGCCCGCCGAATCGACGACATCGCCGTGTTCGCACGGGTCGCACCCGAACACAAGATCCGTCTCGTGGCCGCACTGCAGCGCAAGGGCAACGTGGTCGCGATGACCGGCGACGGGGTGAACGACGCACCGGCACTGAAGAAGGCCGACATCGGCGTCGCCATGGGCATCACCGGCACCGAGGTCACCAAGGAAGCCGCCACGATGGTCCTCACCGACGACAACTTCGCGACCATTGTCAAGGCCGTCGGACGAGGCCGCACGATCTACGACAACATCGTGAAGTTCGTGCGCTTCCAGCTCAGCACCACGCTGGGCTTCGCTGCACTGTTCCTGCTGGCCGCCATCTTCGGCGTAGCCGGCGGCAAGCCGTTCACCGCCATCGCGATCCTGTGGGTCAACATCATCATGGACGGCCCGCCGGCGATGGCGCTCGGCCTCGACCGCGCCGGCACCGATGTGATGCAGCGGCGGCCCCGACCGCTGAGCGAGAAGATCCTGACGCCATCCCGCTGGACCGCCGTCGCCTTCGCCGCCGCCGTCATGGCGATCGGCACGCTGGCCGTGCTGGCGTTCGCACCGGGTGCCGAGCCGGAGGCCGGCCTGGCCACGGTTGCGGGCACCATGGCGTTCAACACCTTCGTGCTGTTCCAGTTCTTCAACATCATGAACGCCCGCAGCGACACCCAGACCGTCTTCAGCCGATTCACGCTGACGAACAGGTGGCTGTGGGTCTCGCTGGCCGTCGTCGCCCTGCTCCAGATCGGCGTCACGCACGTCGGCCCGATGCAGCGCCTGTTCGACACGACGTCGATCTCGGCGGCCCAGTGGATCATCTGCATCGCGATCGCCTCGTCGGTGCTCTGGCTGGAAGAGATCCGCAAGGCCATCGTCCGCCGCCGCCCCGCCTGAGCGACCGCGTCCGTCACCACCGTTCCAACCCACCGTCCCAACCCAGGAGGACACACCATGAAGTGCCCCATCGACACCACCGTCGATCTCGTGATGACCGATCGGCAGGGCATCGAGATCGACTACTGCCCCACCTGCCGCGGCGTCTGGCTCGACCGTGGCGAGCTCGACAAGATCATCGACCGCGCGGCGCCGGCTGCCGCGCCAGCATCGCCACCACCGCCCCCAGCGGCCGCACCCCAGCAGCCCCAGTACCAGCAGCCGGCACCCCGCCGGTACGACGACGACTCCGACGGCTACGAGCGCCCTGGCTACAAGAAGAAGAAGCGCTCGTCCATGCTCGGCGACCTCTTCGACTTCTGACACGTCACGATCACCCTCACCCTCACCCTCAGGAAAGGTCCTTCCACGATGTTCAAGAACACGATGAAGACGGGGGTGCTGCTCGCATCCCTCGGCGGCCTCATCGTCGCCGTGTCAGCCATCCTCGGTGGCGGCAGCAGCGGCGCGATGACGATCGGCCTGTTGCTCGCCTTCGTCATGGTCGGCGGCTCCTACTGGTTCAGCGACAAGCTCGCCCTGCGCTCGGCTCGGGCACAGGTCATCACCCGCGACGACCACCCGGAGTTCTACGGGATGGTCGAACGGCTCTCGCAGCGTGCCGGCATGCCAATGCCGCGGGTCGCGATCTCGCCGAGTGATCAGCCGAACGCGTTCGCCACCGGCCGCGGGCCCAGCAACGCCGTGGTGTGCGCCACCTCGGGACTGCTCACGTCGATGCCACCCGTCGAGGTCGAGGCCGTCATGGCCCACGAGCTCATGCACGTGAAGCACCGCGACATCCTGATCGGCTCGGTCGCTGCTGCGATCGCCACGGCGATCAGCTACGTGGCGCAGATGGCGATGTTCGCATCGATGTTCGGCGGCGGCAGCAACGACGAGGATCGACCGAACCCCATAGCGGTGATGGCGATGGCGCTCCTCGCCCCCATCGCGGCAAGCCTCATCCAGATGGCCGTGTCTCGGTCACGCGAGTTCGAGGCCGATCGCGGTGCCGCCGAGCTGCTCGGCACGGGCGACCAGTTGGCGAACGCACTCGAGCGGATCGAGGTGCTCGCCGCCCGGCGGCCGATGGCGGTCGCTCCCGCCCAGGCACAGATGTACATCCACAACCCGCTGTCCGAGGCACACGGGGGCAAGCAGGGAGAGAACATGGCCCGCCTCTTCTCGACGCACCCGGCCACCGAGGAGCGGATCCGCCGCCTCCGCTCGCTGCAGGTCTCACCCGCATGACCGACATCGCTCCCCGGTCGTCGTGGACCTTCGTCACCAATCACGCCCAGGTCCTGCTCTGCATCGCTACCGATCCCGGCGTGCGGATGCGCGACGTCGCGTCGACCGTCGGCATCACCGAGCGTGCCACGCAGAGCATCGTCGCGGACCTCGCCGGAGGCGGGTACCTGTCGCGCATCCGTGAGGGTCGCCGCAATCGCTACATCGTGCATCACGATGCACGACTCCGACCGAACGACCCGGGTGCGCTGACCGTCGGCGAGTTGCTCGACCTGCTGCAGTCCGAGCCCCGGCGCGGCCGCCACACCGCGACCCTCCGCTCGGTGCCCACCGGGGGCTAGCGACCGGCGCCGACAGGACGAGCGGTCACGCTTCGGCGAGCGCCCGAGCGGCGGCTGATCGGCCGGCCACCCGACCCATCGCTACACCGTTGGCGAGCGAGTTGCCGCTACCCATGTAGATCTCGCCGACGACGCTGCCGGTGCACTCGCCCACGGCGAACAGCCCGGCGATGACCCGCCCGTCGTCGTCGAGGACGCTCGCATCGGCGTCGATGCGGAGGCCGCAGGCCGTGAAGCACAATGTGGCCGGGCGGACCTCGGCCCCGTAGAAGGGCGGCTGGGCGATCGGCGCGAGGAACTTCGGCGCTTTCGCGAAGTCGTCCTCACCGGCGGCTGCTCCTGCGTTGTAGCGCTCGACCGTGCCGATGAGATGCGCGGCCGGCAGGCCGAGCGCCTCGGCGAGCGCCTCGATCGTCGGTGCGGTCGTCACCTTGCCCGTGGCGACCATGTCATCGACCATGATCGGGTTCCACGAGCCACTGGCCATGGCCCGACCGGGGATCGCCTGCTTGAACTCGACCCGCTCACCGTCAGGACGCAGCCCTGCCTCGTCGAAGACGACGTACCCGACGTCGCCGTGAGCCCGCATGACCCCGTCCATGATTCCGTACGGGGCCGTCTCGTCGACGAACCGACGGCCGTCGCTGTCGACGAGGATCACCCAGCCCGGCAGGTACGGGTCGATCGTCCGGACGAAATCGGCATGGAGCAGGCGCAGCCCACGGTCCTCGCCGAGCACCTGCGCGTTCACCGACCTACCGAGGGCGAGGGCGTCACCGCGGGCACCGTCGGCCCCGATGTACCACAGCCAGTCACCCGTCGCGGCGGCCGACGGGTAGAGCGTCCGAAGGAGCTCGGGGTCGTTGCCGAAGCCACCGGTCGCGAGGACCACCGCCCCGGCCCTGATCTCGTCGTCACCGACCGCCGCGCCTACGACCGACCCGTCCTCGACGAGCAGGCGGTCGACGCGTTGACCGAGCGCGA
>JBEGOE010000261.1:0-9027 GCA_041182165.1 Actinomycetota bacterium | reverse complement strand
CCCTCGATCGCAGCGGTGCGCGCAGCCAGGTTCCGTCCCTCGTCTCGGCGCTGGTGGTCGTTGGGATCGTGCTGTGGTTCTCCGATGCCGTTGCCGCATTGCCCACGGCGGCGTTGGCCGGCCTGGTGGCGAGCGCCGTCGTCTCCACCATCGAGACCGCCGAGCTGCGCGGCCTGTTCGTCCTCCGGCGCACCGAGTTCGGCATCGCCCTCGGCTGCCTGCTCGGGGTGTTGGTCCTCGGCCCCATGCCGGCCATCGTCGTGGCTGCGATCGCGTCGAGCGTCGATGTCATGCGCCGGGCTGCCGATGCACCCTGGGCTACCCTGAGCGCCCCGTCCATCGATCGCCGCACCGGCAGGTTCACCGCCGAGGTCGGCGACGCCACGCCGGCCGGGCTCGCGGTCATCAGGCCGGGCGGGCCCCTGTTCTTCGCCAACGCCGACGAGCTGATGGGCGTGCTCGAACAGGCGTCCATCGCCCCCGGAGTCGACTGGGTCGTGCTCGACATGGAACAGGTCTTCGATCTCGACCCCACGGCGGCCGATGCGTTGGTCGAGGGCATCGAGGTGATGCAGCACGCCGGCCGCACCGTCGCCATCGCCCGAGCCGGGCGCGCGCTGCGCGACCTGCTCGACCTGCACGGTGTCACCGAGGCAGTGGGTGTCGCGAACCTCCACATGTCGAACAGATCGGCCGAGCAGGCGTTCGTCCGGTCGAAAGGAGCGCAGGACCATGATCCCTTCTGACATCGAGACGCGCCCGCCGTGTCGATACCGAGCCGCCGGGGGTGTGTCATGACGTGGGCAGAGGTGCAGTCCGGCCCGGCATTCGGCTTCACGGTCATCGGGCTCGTCATCGTGTTCGGGCCGCTCATCGCCGAGCGGCTCCGGCTCCCCGGCCTGCTCGGGCTGTTGATGTTCGGGGCGCTGATCGGGCCGAACATGCTCGACCTGCTGCCGCGGTTCACCGCGCTCCAGGCGGTCGGGAGCATCGGCGTGCTCTACCTCATCTTCCTCGCCGGGCTGCAGCTCGACCTCGAGACCTTCGTCCGCTTCCGGGTCATCTCGGGTGGGTTCGGCCTCCTCACATCCGTCATCCCGATGGCGCTCGGCACCGGCATCGCGCTGCTGCTCGGCATCGACCCGCGGCCGGCCGTCCTCATCGGTTCGTTCTGGGCCTCGTTCACGCTCATCTCCTACCCCACCGTCGCCCGGTACGGGCTCACGAAGACGCGGCCCGTCGCCGCCATCGTCGGCGCGAGCGCGATCACCGACGCCGTGTCCCTCGTGGTCCTCGCGCTCATCGTCGGTGCCGAGACCGGTGACGCAGGTGGGGCCCGTCTGGTGCTCGAGATCGCGATCGGGTTCGTGGTGCTCGGCATCTACTGCTTCGTCGTCGTCCCGGCGATCGCGCGGTGGTTCTTCACCGGGCTCGGACAGGAGCGGACCCTCCGGTACGTGCTCGTGTTCATCAGCCTGACGTCGTCTGCGGTGCTGGCGCAGCTCGTCGGGGTCGAGCCTCTCATCGGCGCCTTCTTCGTCGGTGTCGGTCTGAACCGGTTGGTGCCGAACGCCAGCCCGTTGATGGCGGTGACCGACTTCTTCGGCAACGCGCTCTTCATCCCCACGTTCCTCGTGTCGGTCGGGCTGCTCTTCGACCCGGCGGTCATGGTCCAGTGGTCCACGATCCGCCTCGCGCTGGGCTTCGTGACCGCGTTGGTCATCGGCAAGGCGCTCGCCGCCTGGCTCACCGGCCGGATCTTCGGTCTGGCCCCCGCCGAGGTCGGTCTGCTGTTCTCGATGTCGGTCGCACAGGCCGCAGCGACGCTGGCGGCCACCGTGATCGGGTACGACATCGGGCTCTACGGGAGCGACGTGGTGAACGCCGTCATGGTCGTCGTCGCCATCTCACTGATCGTCACCTCGATCGGGACCAACCGGTTCGCGCCGGCGATCCCTCCGCCGGTCGAGGACCACCGACGGGCCGGCGAGGTGATCCTGGTGCCCGTGCTCGGCGACCTCGAGGGCCTCGACGATGTGCTGCGGTTGGCCGGGCGGCTCGCCGATCCGGCCGGCGGCATCGTGCAACCACTGGTGCCGGTCACGTCCGTCAACGCTGCCGATCTGCGTGATGCCCGGGCGAAGCAGGCAGGGGTCGACAAGGTGCTCCGCGAGCTCGGCGGTGATGCCGAGACGGTCCTGCGCGTCGACCGTTCGGTGCCGACCGGGCTCCACCAGGCTGCGATCGAGACCGACGCCACGCTCCTGATGGTGGGGTGGCCCGGCCCGGGCGACCTGCGGTCGCGCATGATGGGCGCCAGCTACGCCGAGATCGTCGCGGCCACCTCGGTCCCCGTGGCCATCATCGCGCTGCATCCCGGCACGGATACCCCACGGGTGGTGCTCCACGCCGTCGCTCGGGAATTCGCGCCCGGCAACCTGCCCACGATGGCGTTGGCACTCGAGCTCGCGACGACGCTGTGCCGTCACAGCCAGTTGCCGCTCCTCGTCGGGCCGGCCGATCCGGCAGCGCTGGCAGCAGCAGGCCTCGTGGTGCCGGAGCACGAGCACCGCGGAGGAGACGACGACCTCGAGGGATGGGCGCTGTCGGTCACCTCGCCGGGTGACCTCGTGGTGGTGCCGCTCCACGACGTCGCCCTCGGCCCGGCGGCGATCCGCCTGCATCGCGCAGGGCGCTCGGTGCTCGCCGTCAGCCAGAACCCCGAGACGTCGTCGGCGGTGGTCAGCCCGATGAACCTGCCCGTCGGTCGGTCGTTCGGCACCTGACCGGTCGCGTCACGTTCACCCCGTTTGGATGTTCCTGGACGCACGATGGATCGACACAATCGGGAGATGAGCCGCCTGCGCGGGCTTCGGCCGCGAACCTCGCGACGCGATGCTGTCGCCGGTCTCGTGCTCGGGGTCCAGTCGGTGCCCGACGGGCTGGCGACGGGCCTGCTCGCCGGTGTCAACCCGATGGCCGGGCTCTACGGGTACATGGTCGGCACCGCCACCGGTGCGCTCCTCACCAGCTCGACGTTCATGGCAGTCCAGGGCACGGGCGCGATGGCGATGGTGATCGCCGACGTCCCGGAGATACGCAACGCGTCCGACCCGACCCGCGCGCTGGTCACCCTCTCGATGCTGACGGGTGTGGCGATGCTGATCGCCGGGGTGCTGCGGTTGGGGACCGTGCTGCGGTTCGTGTCGAACGCAGTCATGGTCGGGTTCATCAACGCGGTGGGTGTCAACATCGTGCTCGGGCAGCTGGCCAACCTGACGGGATACGCCGCGGAGGGCGGCAACCGCGTGGTCCGAGCGATCAACACGGTGCTCCGCCCCGACCGGATCGATGGGGCGACGCTCGTCGTGGGGCTGGCGACCATGGGGCTCATCGTGCTGCTCGAACGCACGCGGCTCGGGTCGATGGGGCTCGTGGTCGGGGTCGTGGCCACCTCCCTCACGGCACGCCTGGCTGGATGGGACAGTGTGGCCACGCTCAGTGACCTCGGGATCGTCCCCGACGTCCTGCCCCGACTCGAGCTGCCGTTGCTGCGAGCCATCCCCGACCTCATCATCCCCGCCGCGTCCCTCGCGTTCGTGGGTCTCGTCCAGGGAGCCGGCATCTCGTCGAGCTTCACGAATCCAGACGGTTCGTCGCCGAACGCATCGCGCGACTTCGTCGGCCAGGGTGCGGCGAACATGGCGTCCGGGTTGCTGCAGGGCATGCCCGTCGGTGGCTCGGTGTCGGCATCGTCGCTCAACAAGGCGGCGGGGGCGCAGTCACGGCAGTCGCTGCTCATCGCGTCGGTGGTCATGGCTGTCGTCGTCGTGGTGTTCGGCGAGGCGGTCGGCGCGCTGGCGATGTCCGCACTGGCCGGGCTGCTGATGCTGATCGGCATCCGCACGGTCAAGCCCGCCGATCTGCAGTGGGTGTGGCGCACGGGTGTCGTGCAGAAGGTCGTCGTGGGTGTCACGTTCGTGCTCACGATGCTGGTGCCGCTGCAGTACGCCGTGCTGGTGGGCGTCGGGCTGTCGATCGTGCTGCATGTCGTGCGCCAGTCCCAGCAGGTGACAGTTCGACGGCAGCTCGTCGAGCCCGATGGCTCCCTCCGCGAGGTCGACCCTCCGGCGGTGCTCCCCGGCGGTGAGGTCGTCGTGCTGCAGCCGTACGGCAGTCTGTTCTTCGCCGCCGCGCCGGTGTTCGAGGCGGCGCTGCCGGCCGTCGATGCCGCATCGGCCGGATCGGTCGTGGTCCTGCGGCTCCGAGGGCGCACCGACCTCGGCACGACGTTCATGGACGCACTGCAGCGCTATGCCTCGGCGCTGGTTGCTGCAGACAGCTCGCTCATGATCGTGTCGGTGAGCGACCGGGTGCTCGAGCAGGTGACGGTGGCCGGCATCACCGACGTGATCGGACTCGATCACGTGTACCTCGGTGACGACCGGGTGGGGGCAACCTTCGCCCGCGCCTACGCCGATGCGCTGGCGCTGACCGCCACCGAGCGCTGACGACTGGGCACCCTGACGACTGGGCACGCCGCAACGCGAGCATCAGCCGAGGAGGCCGGCGGCCCGGGCGATCTCGACCGCCCCGCTGCGCGCCGATGTGCCGAGCTTGCGGTAGATCGTGATGGTGTGGGTCTTGACCGTGTTCCGTGACAGGTAGAGCCGATCGGCGATCTCGCCGACGGTGAGGTGCGTCGGCAGGTACTGCAGCACCCGCAGCTCGGCCGTGGTGAGCGCAGCGGGGCCGAAGCCTCCGCCGCCGGCGCTCTGGCCGCTCGTGCTGAGGCTGCGCCGGACGTCGGCGATCTGCGCGGCGGCGCCCACGGCATCGGGCAACGAGACGAGCAGGCGCTGCGCCTCGTCGAGCAGGGTCATCGCCTCGACCGTGCGTCTGAGAACCGCGCTCGACCGGGCCAGGGCCAGCCGGGTGAGCAGGTTCAGCCACGGAGAGATCCGCGCGAAGCGCGCGATGTGAGAGCGGGCCAGGTGGTGGTCTGCGGTTGCGAGCTCGACGGCGCCGCCCTTCGCGTATGCCAACGAGCTCACCGCCAGCACGAGCGCGGCGGCGGGCAGCGCCGATCGCTCGCCCAGCATCGCCCGGGTGCGGAGCGCCGTCTCGATCGCTTCGTCCCATTCGCCACGCGTCGCGAGCAGCAGCGCGAGCTGGGCGGCGGTCGTGGTGTGGGCCGCCAGACGGGTCTCGGTGCCGACCAGGGTCTCGCGCAGGATCACCTCGGCCGGCTCGATGCGTCCGAGCATCGTCTCGGCTGCCCCCAGCAGGACGCCCGCGAACGTCCGCCATTCACCAGCGGGTTCGAGCCGCTCGTACGCGTAGCGGGCCTCGCGTTCGACCTCGGCCGCCGACAGGCAACCGATGCCGCCGTGGGCCAGCGCCAACGTGACGTGCTCGTCGAGGCCGACCCGGGTGTCGGGGTGCTCGAGACCGATGGTGATGCTGGCCCGATCGAGCCACATCGACGCTGCGGTCGCGTCGCCGGCGACGAAGGCGGCGAGCGCCATCGAGCAGGTGAGCGTCGGATAGGCAGCGAGGTCGTCCTCGTCGAACCAGCGGAGCCAGCGCTCGATGGTGGTGTGCCTGCCGACGTTGCTGTAGAGCGGGAAGTGCTGGATGACGAGCTGCGCGGCCCGGGCTCTGTCGCCGGCCCGCACCGCATACGAGATGCTCTCCTCGGCGTCACCGTTGGCCGCGTGCCACTCGCTGGCGCGGGAGCGGAGATCGTTCACGACGGTGGGCCCTCGACGGTCGAGCTCGGCGGTGAGGTACTCGGCGAGCAGGTGGTGCAGGCGATACCACTGACGCCGTTCGTCGAGCGCCACCACGAGCAGGTTCCGCCGGTGCAGGTCCTCGAGCAGCATCGCGGAGCCGCGGCGCTCGAGCACGTGGTCGCACAGACGGCCGGAGAAGCGGTCGAGGGGTGCGACGTGGAGCAGGAACGTAGCGATGTCCGGCTCGAGGCCGGACAGGATGACGTCGGAGAAGTACTCGACCATGACGCGGCTGTCGCCGGCGATGTCGGTGACGGACTGCTCATCGGCGCCTCGTGGCCCGTTCCGGCGGGCGAGCGCAGCCAGATAGATCGCGAGCGGCCAACCCTCGGTGCGCTCGACGAGGCGCATCGCGTCGTCGGTGGTGATGTCGACGGTGAGCGCGTGGAACATGGTCGCGACGTCCTCGGCATCGAGCGCCAGGTCGGACTCGGTCACCTCGACCACCACATGGGTCGTCCGGATGCGGCCGATCGGCAACAGGGGTCGGTTGCGGGCGCCGAGCACGAGCATCGACCCCGGAGGGATGTGGTCGATGACCGCCGCGAGGGCATCGACCGCCTCGGGCGACCGGATGGCATGGCAGTCGTCGAGGACGAGCATGAACGGTTGACGCCGGGACTGGAGCATCTGCTCGAACCGGTTGAGCACGGCACGCGGCACCGACGACGGCTGGTTCCAGAGATCGGTGCTGAGGAACGGGTCGATCGGCTCGATCTGGTTCAGGGCGAACGCGATGTCGCCCAGCAGGACCGCCGGCTCGTCGTGCGACTCGTCGATGGTGAGCCAGGCGTGGGGGCGATCCTCGGTGGCGGCGAACTCGGACAGCAGCGTCGACTTGCCGTAGCCCGCCGCAGCGGTGACCAGCAGCAGGTCGGGCTCCTGCCGGCGGATGTGCTCGATGAGGCTCGTGCGCGCCACCTGACCTCGCCGCCGCCGAGGCGGGTGCACCTTCGAAGACACCACCCGGCCGGCGGTGGCCGTGCGCAAATCGGTCATCGCTGCGCTCCCAACACGCCCAGACAATACGTCAGATCTGCAATCATCCGTTCCGGACCATGCCGTGACCGATGGCAATGGAGATCATGACGTCGAGGCCGCGATCGGCGGGCAGCAGTCAGAAGGAGTGCGCATGGCGAACCAACCGAACATCCTGATCATCTGGGGTGACGACATCGGGATCTCGAACCTCTCGTGTTACAGCGACGGCCTCATGGGGTACCGCACGCCCAACATCGACCGTATCGCCACCGAGGGCGCGCGTTTCACCGACTACTACGGCGAGCAGAGCTGCACCGCGGGCCGCGCTGCGTTCATCACCGGCCAGAACCCCTACCGCACCGGTCTCACCAAGGTGGGTTTCCCCGGCGCCAAGATCGGCATCAACGCTCAGGACCCGACGATTGCCAAGGTGCTGAAGGCGCAGGGCTATGCCACCGGCCAGTTCGGCAAGAACCACCTCGGCGACCTCGACGAGTTCCTGCCCACCATGCACGGCTTCGACGAGTTCTTCGGCAACCTCTACCACCTCAACGCCGAGGAGGAGCCCGAGCAGCGGGACTACCCGACCGACGAGGACTTCCCGAACTTCCGCCAGCGTTTCGGCCCGCGCGGTGTGCTGCACACCTACATGGACCCCGACGGAACCCACCGCATCGAAGACACGGGTCCGCTCACGAAGAAGCGCATGGAGACCTGCGACGAGGAGTTCCGCGATGCGGCGATCGACTTCATCGGCCGTCAGAAGGCCGAGGACAAGCCGTTCTTCGTGTGGTTCAACTCGACCCACATGCACTTCCGCACTCACTGCAAGCCGGAGAGCCGTGGCCGCGCCGGGCGTTGGCAGTCCGAGTACCACGACACGATGCTCGACCACGACGACGTGGTGGGCGACCTCCTCGACGCCCTCGATGACATGGGCCTCGCGGAGAACACGATCGTCGTGTACTCCACCGACAACGGCCCCCACCTGAACACGTGGCCCGACTCCGGCATGACGCCGTTCCGCAACGAGAAGAACTCGAACTGGGAGGGTGCCTACCGCGTTCCCTGCGTGGTCCGCTGGCCTGGCCGCATCGCTCCCGGCACGGTCTTCAACGGGATGATGAGCCACAACGACTGGTTCCCCACCCTGCTGTCCGCGGTCGGCGTGCCCGACATCACCGAGCAACTGAAGGCCGGTGCCGAGATCGGGGACACGACGTACAAGGTCCACCTCGACGGGCACGACCAGGTGCCGTACCTCACCGGCCAGGTCGACCAGAGCCCCCGCAAGCACTTCTTCTACGTGTCCGACGACGGCGACCTGACGGCGATGCGGTTCGACAACTGGAAGATCGTGTTCCTCGAGCAGCGTGCGGTGGGAACCCTGCAGGTGTGGGCCGAGCCGTACACGCAACTGCGCGTGCCCAAGATCTTCAACCTCCGCACCGACCCCTACGAGCGAGCCGACATCACGTCGAACACGTACTACGACTGGCTGATCGATCGTGCGTGGCTGGTCGTCCCGGCACAGGCGTACGCGGCGCAGATGTTGCAGTCGTTGGTCGAGTTCCCCCCGACGCAGAAGCCGGCGAGCTTCACGATCGACAAGCTGATGGAGCGCCTCCAAGCCGGTATGCCGAGCTCGTGATCGAGCAACTTCCCCCGGCCTCGCACGCGCCGTCGTCCGACGTCGCTGTGTGGGTGCCGGGGGGCCCGTTCACGATGGGCTCCGACCACCACTATCGCGAGGAGGCGCCGGCCCACCGGGTCGTCGTCGACGGGCTCTTCGTCTCGCGCTTCCCGGTCACCAACGCCGAGTTCGCGTCGTTCGTCGCCGACACCGGCTACGTCACCGTTGCCGAGCGACCGCTCGATCCGGGCGACTTCCCCGGTGCGCCGGCCGAGAACCTCGTGCCCGGATCGCTCGTGTTCTTCCCGACGTCCGGCCCGGTCGATCTCCGCCACCTCAGCCAGTGGTGGGTGTGGACGCCCGGCGCGTGCTGGCGCCATCCGGAGGGCCCGGCCGGCAACCTCACCGGTCGGCAGCGGCACCCCGTCGTCCACGTCGCCCACGAGGACGCCGCCGCCTACGCCGCATGGGTGGGCGGGTCGCTTCCCACCGAGGCCGAATGGGAGCATGCCGCGCGTGGCGGCCTCGACGGCGCCGCCTTCACGTGGGGCGACGACCCGCGGCCCGACGGTCGGTTGCCGGCCAACGTGGGGGACGGCCCGGACTTCCCGGGGCGCC
>JBEGOE010000260.1:0-3741 GCA_041182165.1 Actinomycetota bacterium | reverse complement strand
GGCGAGCGCGGGTAGAACGGCGTGTCCTCGGTCTGGGGGGTCTCGCGCACCTTGCCGAACATCTCGGACGAGCTGGCCTGGTAGAAGCGGATCGGGTTGTCCTTCGGGCCGCCGACGATGCGGATGGCCTCGAGGAGCCGTAGCACGCCGGTGCCGGTGACGTTGGCCGTGAGCTCGGCCTGGTTGAAGCTCATCGCGACGAACGAGATCGCAGCCAGGTTGTAGACCTCGTCGGGCTGCACGACCTGGACAGCGCCGATGAGGCTGGAGAGGTCGCACAGGTCACCCTGCACCAGCTCGACCCACGGGTGCTCTCGCTGCATGAGCTCGGTCTTCGGGTTGTTCTGGCCCTTGATCAGGCCGTACACCGTGTACCCCTTCTCGTGAAGGAGGTCGGCCAGGAATCGGCCGTCCTGTCCGGTGACGCCGGTGATCAGGGCGGTAGGCATTCCGAGGAGGTTAGCGGCTTGCGTTGGCGCCTCGCAGGGGCGCAACACCCACCCGGGCCTGGAGCCGAGACGACTGCCGGTCCGTTACACTCAGTGGTTTGCCACACAATCCGAGCGCTTCACCAATCACAAACGCTGATTCGTCGCATGGAGCGGCGGAGCCGGGGATCATCCTCTGGTTCACCGGACTTTCAGGTGCGGGCAAGTCGACCATTGCAAGATTGCTCGAAGCTCAGCTCGATGCCGATGGACTTGGCGCAGTCGTGTTGGACGGCGACGACCTCCGTTCGGGCCTGAACCGTGACCTCGGGTTCAGCCAGACCGACCGCAGCGAGAACATCCGACGCGCCGCCGAGGTGGCGAAACTGCTGGTCAAGCGCGGCCTCATCGTGATCGTGGCAACCATCTCCCCGCTCGAAACCGACCGGCGGCTGGCGCGTTCCATCCTGAGCGGGTGGCCGTTCCTGGAGGTCTTCATCGACACACCACTCGATGTCGCCGAGCGTCGTGACCCGAAGGGCCTGTACGCGCTCGTTCGACAAGGGCGACTCCAGTCGTTCACCGGCGTGGATGCGCCGTACGAGGCTCCTCGGCGACCCAATGTACGGATCGACACGACAACTGTCGATCCGCACGACGCCGTTGATGTGCTCCTCGCTCACCTGCGGTCTCGCTGACGCCCGGGCTGAAAGAAAGAAGGGCGCCTCCCTCACCCGAGTTCCGGGTCGGCCCCAGCCGCTAGTCACACGACCGGATCGCGCAGGTGGTCCCAGTGGAGCAACGAGACGGGGTCATATTCGCCTGGCGGGATGGACGCCATCTGCCGACGCGCCGCGGCCTCACCACATTCACGCGCTGAGATCGACGCAGCCGACTCGTCCCAGGTCAACCCGATGTATGCGCACAGCTCGCGCAGCGCTGCGACCGGTTGCTCAACGAGCGTGTCGTACTGCTGTTCGAAGATCCCGATCTCACGCCACCGAGCCGAGTTCGCCACCGCCTCCCTCCAGAGCAGCGAATCGCGCAGCTCCCCAGCGCGAAGGCCGAACTTCCGGCACATCGACGCATGGACATCACCCTCGTTGCGGAGCGATCCGACGGCACACGCGGCACCACTCACAACGAGTTCGCCCCACGCAGTCGCTCGCTGAAACGGCCTGAAGCCCTCGACGACGTGGTGCGACTTCGCAACCCCGATGAACCCGGCAGGCTCAGACCATCCGGATACAACGGACTGGACGTCGTCTGGGTCGACGAGACCAATTCGTCGACCGCGCCCGAGCAACTCGACATACGTGCCGATCAAGTTGTACTGCAGGGTCGAACCGGTCCGGTATGCACCTGCGACGACCACGAAGCTGAAGCCTTTCACTGTTCCGGACGGTACCGGCGCGATTCCCGGGAACGAGTGCCACGTTGTTGCCGATAGCCACATCACACGCGTCAGTACACTTCGGTCCGCATGTCTCTTCGCTCAGCGGTCGCGCACCGCAACCTGCTGTACCTCCTGTCGATGAAGGAGTTGCGCACCCGGTACAAGAAGTCAGTACTGGGTTGGGCCTGGAGCCTGCTGAACCCGCTCACCCAGATGGCCATCTTCTCGGTCATCTTCCTGTATGTGTTCAAGGCGACTCCGCCGATCGGCGACCCGAGCGGCCTCAAGAACTTCCCGCTCTACTTCCTCTCGGGAGTCCTGCCGTTCAACTTCTTCTCGATCAGTGTCGGCGTTGCGATCGGATCGGTGCAGGGCGGATCCGGACTCATCAAGAAGGTGCAGTTCCCACACGAACATCTGGTCTTCTCGGTGATCGTCGCACAGTTCGTCACGCTGCTCATCGAACTCCTCGTGCTTATCGTTGCGCTGATGATCGCCGGGAACATGGTGCTGCCGTGGCTGCCCATGCTGCTGCTGATCCTGGGGCTGCTGGCCCTGTTCACGACGGGCGTGGCGCTCGCGCTCGCTGCTGCGAACGTCTTCTACCACGACGTCAACTACCTCTGGGGCATCTTGTCGCAGATCCTCTTCTACGCCACACCGATCATCTACAACCCGGCCACGATCGACGTCCGCGCTCTGAGGTTGGTGGCGAACTACGGCCCCACCGGCAGCTTCATCACGGCGATCCACAACGTGGTCTACGACCTCCGTCTGCCCGGCACGTTCCGGATCGTGCAGCTCGTGATCATCGGCTTCGGCACGTTCTTCTTCGGGGCCTGGGTGTTCAACCGTTTGTCACCGCGGTTCGCGGAGGAGATGTGACCATGGCCGACCTCGCGCTCGAAGTCGAACACCTCACCAAGACCTTCCGCCTCCACCACGAGAAGGCGAACTCGATCAAGGCACTCATCGCCGGCAAGGGTCGCAACCGATACGACGAGTTCGTCGCACTGAACGACGTCACGTTCGACGTCCGCGAGGGCGAGGTGTTCGGTGTGATCGGCCAGAACGGCTCGGGCAAGTCGACCCTGCTGAAGTGCATGGCCGGCATCCTGCAGCCGAATCAGGGCTCGGTGCGCGTGCACAAGCGGATGTCGGCGCTCCTCGAGCTGGGAGCCGGTTTCCATCCCGAGTTGTCGGGCCGCGACAACGTGTTCCTCAACGCTGCGATCCTGGGCATGACCCGGCACGACATCGCAGCGCGGTTCGACGACATCGTCGAGTTCTCCGGGCTGCAGAGCTTCATCGACGCGCCGGTCAAGACCTATTCGTCGGGCATGTACGTGCGGCTCGCGTTCGCCGTCGCCATCAACGTCGACCCCCGGCTGCTGATCATCGACGAGATCCTCGCCGTCGGCGACGTGACGTTCCAGCAACGCTGCCTCGAGAAGTTCGTCGAGTTCCGCAACGAGGGGCGCACCATCATCCTCGTCACGCACGCCATGAACACGGTGCGCGACATGTGCGACCGTGCGATCTGGCTGACGCACGGTGTCGTCACCGGCGAGGGCGATCCGTCCGATCTGGTCGACCAGTACACCGAGCTGATGCTGGGCCAGAACACGCGCTCGGCCGACGGCAGCATCCGGCGTGGGTCGGGCGAGATCACGGTGACGTCGGTCGAGATGCTCGTCAACGGCAACCCGGTGCCGGCGAAGCGGTTCCGCACCGGCGACGATGTGCAGCTGCGGCTGCACTACGAGGCCGCCAAGAGCATCCCGAGGCCGGTGGTGGGCTTCAGCATCGAGGCCCTCGGCGGCGGCATGGTGACGGCACCGTGCACCCGCGACGTCGGCATGGTCCCCGAGTCGATGAGCGGAACGGGTGTGGTCGACGTGTCGATGTCGAACGTCG
>JBEGOE010000259.1:0-4069 GCA_041182165.1 Actinomycetota bacterium | reverse complement strand
ATTGCCGTCTGCGACTTCATCCTCACCGCCAGCTCCCACCAACTGCTCGCCCGTCCGATCGTCAGCGCCGAGATCCTCGACGAAGCAACCCGCAACATCACCGCCGACCGGCGCGACCTCGGACCAACCAGAATCGAGCGCCGCTTCAACGCCGTGCGGGCAGCCACCGATGGACACGATCAGCCCATCACACGCCGATTCGTGGACACGTCGATCATCAACCCCAAAGACCGCCACGTGCTCGCCGCCGCGCTCCACCACGACGTCGACTTCATCATCACCAACGACACCCGACTGTGCGCGGAGATCACCGCGTGGCTCAACCATCGCCCCGCCGCCACCACCTCAACGCCGCGATTTCCGCCGACCAGCTCACCGCAGCACTCATCGACGAGTCACCTACCGACGTCGTCACCGCGATCACCACGATGACAGGCCGGCTCCGCAACCCGAGTCGCACCATCGACGAGGTCGCCGCCGCGTTGAGCCGACACCTCCCAGCGATCACCACTCTCGAGCTGCCTCATGAGCCACACGCCACAACCGCAGACCGTCAGGCTCGAAAACGTGCGCGTGGTTGCTGATCAAGTCCGCTGTCTCGATCGGAGGTCGTGTTCTGCCACGCCTATCGACTCATTTCTGCACTCGCCCGTCTCGCTGCCAGCTCTGGACCCGAAATCGAAAGAACCCCAGGTCATCTGACCTGGGGTTTTGTCGTGGAGCTGAGGGGAATTGAACCCCTGACCTCTTCCATGCCATGGAAGCGCTCTGCCAACTGAGCTACAGCCCCTTGGGGCCGGATGAGATTATCAAGCGACCCGATCAGTTCCCAACGTTGCGGAGCCACCGATTGCGTCAGAGCCGTCGGTGACGACGGATCCGCTTGCGCAGCGCTCGAACCCCGGCTCGATCGTGCGCGCCACGGTCACCGTGACCGGGTCGGGCGCGAGCCGAGGGAGTTGAGCCGTGCCGAACCCTCCCGACCAGGTCAGATGTCGGTGTCGGCCCAATCGATGCGCGGGACGTCGCGGTACAGCCGCTCGATCTCGTAGTAGGCGCGCATCTCGTCGGTGAACACGTGGATCACCGCGTCGCCGTAGTCGACGAGCACCCACTGCAACTCGGTGAGCCCCTCGATGCGCAAGGGCGTGCGGCCGAGCTGCTCGCGGACCGCCTCCTCGACCGCATCGACGATCGTGCGGACCAACCGCCGGTTCGACGCGCTGGCGATGACGAAGTAGTCGGTGATCGCCAGCAGCGGCCCGACCTCGAGGACGATCGTGTCGTCCGCCTTCTTGTCGTCGGCAGCGCGGGCGGCGATGCAGGCCAGGGCCTGTGCAGGGGGAAGGGTCACAGTTGCACGCTTTCGAGGTAGTCGGTGCCGAGCACGAGCGTGGCGTTCACGCCGTCGTACCGGACCGTTGGCTCACCGAAGGAGACCTGTCCGAAGATCTGGTCGTCGGTGGGGATGCGGAGCAGGTCGGCCTGATCGGGCACGAGCCACACCGTTCCTGCCTGGGGCGACGCGCCGGTGGTGACCGACACGACGTTGCCCTGGATGAACAGCAGGATCGCAATCGTCTTGCGGACCTGGGCGTCGAACCCAGACGGCGCCTCGACCCGGATGATCGGCCCCTGGTTCGGGGCCGACATCGAGCCGGGGGCGACGCTCGCGAACACGAACACCGCGTCGGCGCGGTCGAGGTTGCTGACGTCGAGCCCATCGGGGTTGTTCTTCGCCTCGAACGGCGCGTGGGCGATGCCCCGACTGCCGACAGGGCCGGAACCGACCCGGGCGACGAGGTCGTCGAAGTCCACCGGCGCCTCCGTCGCTGCTGCGGCAGGCGACGCACCGGACCCGGCAGCCGCCGCATAACCGGCCCACACGGCTTCGGCATTGACGATGCGAGCGTCCTCGCTCACCGTCCCGGCGCCCCATGTGAGGACCCGCGCGGCGGTGGCGGCATCGAGCACCGCAGCACCCGCCTCGATGGAATCGGCGTCCTGCTCGGCCACCACCGGCGACGCCAGCGTCACCTGGTACGGCTCGTGCGCCGCCAGCATCGACGTGAGCCCGCTCGGCCCCTCGACCGCCGAATACTCGACCGACAACAGCAGCAACGACTCGACCGCGAAGACCGCCGCCTCCGGCCCCTCCTCGGCGAACACGTTCCGGACGCTCCGCCGCGCGGCATCGTCGAACCCGACGTCGCTGTTGACGGTGATCGGGACGATGCTGCCCCCGGAGCCCGTGGGCGACAGAACGAACACCGTGATGCCGGCGAGCACGCCGCCCTCGTCGGTCGTGAACAGCACCGCTGCAGGCGTGGAGGGGAACTCGGCGACCGGCAGGTCGCCGGCCGTCGCGTCCTTGCCGCCCGTCGAATCGAGCACGGCCCGCACCCCGACGTACCCGAGCAGCGGGCCGACGATCATGACCGCCACCGTGGTGAGGACCATGGCGATGGTGCGCTTGCGGCGACGTTCGGGCAGGGCCGTCACGCGGGCTCCAGGTACAGCGCGCGCTCACGGATGATCTGCAGCACCGGCTCGGTGACCAGGTAGTCGAGCGGACGGCCGTCGTTCACGCGGGCACGCAGATCGGTGCTCGACACCTCGAGGCGTGGCACCTCGACGCGCTCCCATGCGAACTCGCTCGGCAGCACGACCGGTGCGCCCGGCCGATCGACGACGACGAGCGTCGACGACGCCGCCACCTCGTCGTGCCGCTCCCAGGTGGTGATGGCGGCCGCGGCATCGTCACCCACGATCGTGAATAGGTCGGCACCGGGATGCTGGGCCTGCAGCGCCGCCAGGGTGTCGGCCGTGTAGCTCGGCCCGCCGCGCCGGATCTCGAGATCGCCGGCGACGAGGCCCCGCACATCCCTGACCGCCGCCTCGACCATCGCCAACCGGTCGTCGGCACCGCTGATCGCCCGCAACCCCTGCTTCTGCCAGGGCACGTTGGCCACCATCAGCACGACGAGGTCGAGTCGGAGCGAATGGCGAACGTTGACAGCAGTGACGAGGTGGCCGACATGAGGTGGATCGAACGTACCGCCGAACAGGCCGATTCTCCGGGCAGGTGGATACCCGTTTCCAGTGGCGGACACGGCTGCTGAGTGTACGGGACCTGGTGACGCACGATACGTGCATCGATCCGACCCCCCGGGACGGTCATTGACACGACAACGCTTGACACGTGTAGTACGGTGCCATGTCCCCCCAAGTTCTGTCCCGCGCCTTGACCCCCTCGGCAACGGGCACACCGATCCGGCCGATCCGCGGCCCCGTCATCCCGGCCCCCGTGCTCGAGTCTTCGGCCCTGTGCCATTCGACACCGGTACACCCGGAATCAGACGCCGAACGTAGAAGTTGAAGAGAGATGCCATGAATGACTCAATCGGTTTGTACCTGAACGATATCGGCAAGGTCTCCTTGCTCAACGCAGAAGAAGAGCGCGAACTGTCTCGCGTCATCGAGGCCGGCCGCGACGCCGCCGGGAAGCTCGCCAACGGCGAGAAGGGTGCTGCCCTCAAGGCCCAGGTCGCTGCCGCTGCAGACGCCAAGGATCGCTTCATCCGCTCGAACCTCCGCCTCGTGGTCTCGATCGCCCGGCGGTACCCGCTGCCGCAGGGCATGGACCTCCTCGACCTCATCCAGGAGGGCAACCTGGGCCTCGAGCACGCCGTCGACAAGTTCGACTGGCGCCGTGGCTTCAAGTTCTCCACCTACGCGACCTTCTGGATCCGTCAGGCCATCGGCCGTGCGCTCGACCAGAAGGCCAGCCTCATCCGCATCCCGGGCGACCGTTCGGCAAGCCTTCGTGCGGCGCTGCGCCAGGCCAGCGGCGACGGCGAGACGCTCGACGTCGGCAACGCCGAACTGCACCGCCTCACCACCCCGGTCTCGCTCGACAAGACCATCGGCGACGACGGCGACGCCACCCTCGGTGACCTCATGGCCAACGGTGACGGCACCCCGGAAGACGCCGTCATGGCCATGGTCGACAGCGAGCTCCTCGACGAGCTGCTCGGCACGCTCGACAAGCGGGCCCGCTACGCCGTCG
>JBEGOE010000258.1:0-2864 GCA_041182165.1 Actinomycetota bacterium | reverse complement strand
TCGTCGGCGCAACCGTCGTCGTCGTCGTCGTCGGCGCCACCGTCGTCGTCGTCGTCGGCGCCACCGTCGTCGTCGTCGTCGGCGCCACCGTCGTCGTCGTCGGCGCCACCGTCGTCGTCGTAGTCGGCGCAACCGTCGTCGTCGTCGTGGTCGGCGCAACCGTCGTCGTCGTGGTCGGCGTCGGCACGGTCGTGCTGAACTGCCACGAGAAGGCCGTCGGGTCACCCGTGACCGAGAGGAAGCCCTGCCAGAACGCCAACGTCTCACCGGTGAGCGTGCAGGCGACACCCACCTTGTACACGCCGGCCGGGAGGCCTCCGGGAAGGAACGTCAGTGCGCTGAGGCTGTAGGTGTAGTTGCCGATGAGCACGTTGCCGCTCGTCGGAGCGGTTGCCTCGTTGACGATCAGCTTGTTCGTGGTCGAGCGCAGCGGCTTGGCGAGTGCGCCCGCGGGTGCGATCGGGCCGCTGGAATTGTAGGTGAGCGCGCCTGCGTCGACGGTGGACGAGACGAGGTACGACTGCCAGCGATACCCGCCGCCGGCGGTGTCGCCCGGACAGGCGTTGCTTCCCGCCTCCAACGTCATCTGGAACGTCGTCGACGAGGTGCCGGACGTGGTGACGAAGTTCAAGCCCGCCGTGGGCGTGGCGCCGGGGGCGAGCGCTCCGGCCGAGAGCGCCGTCACGACGCTCACCACCAACATGACAGCGGACAGGGCCGAGCCCGCCACACCGAAGTTGCGCCAGTTCCGCCGAGCCGAAGGTGACAGTGCCGTCATCGATCTCTTCCTTGTGGTGATCGGCGCGAACCGACAGCCGGATGCACACGCCGATCGCCGCCGCGATCACCGCCGATCGAGAACCTACGGAAACCCCGTGACGACGGACCGCCCACGAGATGACGCTCGGTGGGCGAAAAGATGAACTCTGGACGATCCGCTGCTGCCCGTGACGTGGCGGCTACGGAGCGGCCATCGAATCGGGCGATGCTGTCGCGGGGCTCTCAGCCGATGGCTCGGCGGCGGCCTCGTCGTCTTCCGCCTCGGACTCGTTTCTCCGCCGGTCGCGAGCCCGAACGACAGTCCGGAGCACGAGCGCCATCACACATCCGACTGCCACCAGCGTCAGCACCACCACCAGCCACGGGCGGTGCTGCGTCGTGACATTCGCATCGATCACCGGACCGGCACCGGAAGCCGTCACCCGCCACTCGAGCTCCCCGAACGACGGTGCCGGCACGGTGACCGTGACCGTCTGTCGCCAGGTCTGGCCGACACCGATGAGGCCGGGATCGTCGAGCGGCAGGCTGACGATGATGTCGTTGTTGTCGCGGCCACCGGTACCGCTGAGCTTCACCGATGCGAGCGGGATGTCCGACACGTTGCGGACCGCCACGGTCACCTCGAACGCCGTGTCGCCGCCCAGTGCCGACCGGATGCCGTCGAGCCCGGGCATGTCGGCCGTGCGGGCCGACACGCCGACCTTGACGAGCGGGCCGACGACGGGCGGATCGACGAGCGGGCCGACCGGATGACCGGTGATGACGATCGGCGCCACCGCGACCTCGCTCGTGTCACCTCCGACGACCCGCACGATGCACGGGCAATCGACAGGTGGCGCGACGACCGTGAAGTTGTAGACCATCGGTTGGTCGGGATCGTTGAACTCGTTGGCGACGCTTGCAGTCAGCGCACAGTCGCCTGAGCCACGGCGCGCCTCGTTGCCGCAGATGATCATCGTGACGTAGGGCGACCGGTACCCGTCGATGGTCAGTCGGACCGTGGAGCCGGGCGCCACCTCCCCCGGCGTGGCGACGACGGTGGGGCCGGTGGTGGTGGGCTCCGAGTCGGCGTGTGCCAGCAGCGGCGTCAGGCAAGCGAAGGCCATCGTCGCCGCCACGATCAGGCGCACGATCCGCACGCAACGCTCCATCACTGGAACTGGGGCTCTCGAGCCGGCTCGTTGCCCGGCGCACCCTCGTCTCCCAGGCTGTCGCTGCGATGGCCGCGGTAGCCGACGACCGCACGCCACGCCAGCAGTGCCACGAGGCTGATGAGCAGCGCCGTGATCGGCGGCACGAAGGAGCGGGCCGAGCTGGCGGTGACGATGGTGTCGCCGTCCGGGCCGATGGAGTCGATGGTGACCGAGGTCGTGTTGATCACGAGAGCGGGGACCCCGTCGAGCTCGTAGCTCAACTCGACGCGCTGTCCAGGGAGCAGCGGTAGGAGCGGCGACACGCAACGCAACGGCGCGCCGGCCTCCGGGGTCTCCTCGTCACCGGTGCACGACGGCACGCTGGCGCGGCCGAGACCGAGCGGACCGGACACCGAGACGTCCATCGGGCCACCGAGCTGGACGTTGCCCTGGTTCTCGACCGTGAACGAGATCCGGGCCGACCCGCCGAGCGGGTTGGCCGAGTGCGAGTAGTCCGTCGTGAGGCCGATGACCGCGAGCCTCGGTGTGAGCTCGCCGGTGACGCGCACTCGCAGCGCTGGCCCGGTGCGGCGATCGATGTTGACGACGGCACTGCCGGTTTGGCCACTCGCGATGCTGGAGGCGACGATGCCGCCCACGTGGTCGCCAGGCGAAGCGTCGAGCGGCACGCTGAGGGTGAACGGGATGGTGGCCGACTGACCGGGCGGCAGCACGATCTTGGCGGCCGCTGCCGGGAGCGTGATCCACGAGCCGACGTCGGTGGGCGTCTGCGTGCCATCGAGGAAGTCGAGGGCCCCGGCATCGTTGTTGAAGCCGTCGGTGGCGTACACCCGGAACTCCTGCGGGAAGTCTCCGAGGTTGAACAGCACCACCGTGTCGCTGAGGCTCGTGCCGGCGCCCTGCTCGTAGTCGAACGACGGGCGCCGGGCC
>JBEGOE010000257.1:0-13148 GCA_041182165.1 Actinomycetota bacterium | reverse complement strand
CGCCACGTGGTCGGGTTGGGCATCGGCCAGTGCCTCCCACAGGGTCGCCCAGTTCTCGGACAGCTGCGTCATCGTTCCCCCTCGGCCCCGGGACCCCCGCCCGGGTTCGTTCCGCGATCGTAGGACGCCCCGGCCGGGCGTGCCCGTACGCTGGTGGCCTCATGGAGATCGTGCTCATCCGCCACGGCGAACCCGAATGGGTTCGCGACGGCATCAACATCGACAACCCGCCGCTCACCGAACGGGGGGTCCGCCAGGCGGCAGCCATGGCCGAGTTCCTGCGCGACGAGCACTTCGACGAGGTGTTCTGCTCGCCTCTCGTACGTGCCCGTCAGACGGCGGCGCCGCTGTTCGAGGCCCTCGGCCGGCCGGAGCAGATCGCACCGTGGCTCGAGGAGATCCGCAACCCGATCTGGCACGGCACCCCGCAGGAGAAGGCGCAGGCCGCCTACGACGAGCAACGGGCCCGGGTCTCACACGAGCGCTGGCGCGGCATCGAGGGCGGCGAGCACGTGGCCGACTTCGTGGCACGCATCAACAACGGCTGCTCGCTGTTCATGGAAGAGCGCGGTGTCCGACGCCAGGAGACCGAGCTGCCGATGTGGCACCTCGGCGACGTCGACCGCCGCATCGCCCTGGTGGCGCACGCCGGCACGAACTCGGTCTCGATCTGTCACCTCCTCGGGATCCCCGCCACCCCGTGGGAGTGGGACCGCATGGTCATCCAGCATGCGTCGATCAGCCGCCTGCGGAGCTTCGAGATGGGCGACGGCCACACCTTCTCGCTCACCCGCCTCAGCGACACCGAGTTCCTGCCGGCCGCCGACCGCACCGTCTGACGCCGCGCGGGGCGAGGCCAGCGCCGTACTGTCGGCGCATGACCGGACCCAGCACGACCGAATCCAGCACGACCGGCATCGATCCCGATGCCCTGAAGCTCTTCTCGTTCCAGGTGTTCACCAAGCTCGAGGGCGCCGTCACGGCGGGCATGATCCATCTCGGCGACCAGCTCGGCCTCTACGCCGCGATGCGCGACGCCGACGCTCCGATCACCACCGCCGAGCTGGCCGCCCGCACCGAGCTCAGTGAGCGGTGGGTGCGCGAGTGGGCATACAACCAGGCGGCGGCCAAGCTGGTCGTCGCCGTCACACAACTGGACGGCACCGAGGCCGAAGGCACCGATGCGGGCGTTGCCGAGCGGTTCTCGCTCACCCCCGAGGCGATCGCCGTGCTGGCCACCCCCGATCATCCGGCCTATGGCATGGGCATGTTCCACCGTCTGCCCCAGACGATGCGTGCCCTCGAGGACATGCCGGCCAGCTTCCGCAGTGGCGTCGGCCACGACTACGACAGCCACGGCCCGCAGGGTGCGGTGGGCATCGAGCGGAGCTTCGAGCCCTGGAGCAACGCGAACCTGCTGCCGAACGTGCTGCCTGCCCTCGACGGGGTGGTCGACAAGCTCGAGGCCGGGGCGCGGGCGGCCGACATCGGCTGCGGCGCCGGGGGAGCGGTCCTGCTCATGGCCGCCGCGTTCCCCAACAGCGCGTTCACCGGGTACGACATCTCCCGCTACGCGCTCGGCCGCGCCGAGGAGAAGCTCGAGGCCTCGGGCGTCACCAACGCCGCGTTCCACGACCCCCGCGACTCGGCCATCCCGGGCAACGGCACGCTCGACCTCGTCACCACCTTCGACTGCATCCACGACATGACGCACCCGCAGGAGATGATGACCGCCATCCGGTCCGCTCTCCGTCCGGACGGCACGTGGCTGCTGGTCGACATCAAGGCGCTCGACAGCTTCGAGCAGAACGCCAAGAAGAACCCGATGGCGTCGCTGATGTACGGCATCAGCGTGCTCAGTTGCATGTCGTCGGCACTCAGCGAGGCCAACGGTGCCGGCCTCGGCACGCTCGGCCTGTCCGAGAACCGGGCGAGGGAGATGGCCGCGGCCGCCGGGTTCACCCGCTTCCGCAAGCTCGACATCGACCACTCCGTGAACGCCTTCTACGAGGTCCGCCCCTGACCCCACCCGAGTCGTCAGCGGCCGATCGAGGGTCTGGAGCACACCGGAGTGCTGCGGCGCACCCGTCGCGCGCCGAAACCCTCGGGTGGCTCGCTGCGTTCGTCAGAACGCGTGGATGACATGGAGGGTGCGCGTGGCGAAGAGCCAGTGGCCGTTCACGCGGCGGTACGCGTCGGTGTAGGTGGCGAGAATGCCGCCCGGGCCACCCTTCTTGAGTGAGTAGCGCTCGTCGATCGTGACCCGGCCGGTGGCCGTTCCCTCGGCCTCGTCGACCTCGAACACACACACGCCAGGCGTGTGCACGACCCACTCCATCGCACGCATCGCCGTCACCCAGGTGCTGCGGATGGCGTCGCGGCCCTCGATGGTGGTGCCGGGCTTCATGGTCCACCGGCCGTCGTCGGCCCACGTGGCGATCCAGGCGTCGGCGTCGTTGCGGATGACGGCGTCGGCATACCGGGCGATCAGCTGACGCAGCGCCGACTCGGTGGCCGGGCTGGGTGCACCCATCGACGGTCCGGCACCGGTGATGGCGCCGGCGCTGAAGTCGGCGAGCGTCAGCCCGACCTCGGCAGCAGCCACGGTGCGCACGTGGTCGATGAGCTGACTGCGGTCCATCATCCCCTCGTGGGCGGCGAACTGGACGGCGAGGCCGTCGACCAGCGCGGTGAGGCGGATGGCCGTGGCCTTGGGGGAGGGGCAGACGAACTCGCCGGTCTGCACGCCGGCCTCGAGCACCCGTTCCAGCATGTCGGAGGTCTGCTCGTCGAGCTGCTGGCTGATCTTCTTCATCATCGGGTTCCGGAGCGCTTCGCCCCACCCGTCGATCCACAACATCCACTCGAGGTCGTCGCTGCCCTCCGGCACCATGTTCTGGATGACCATGTCGAGCTGACCGAGCGCCGTCGCTGCCGTGCCAACGTCGCCTTCCATCTCGGCGAGGTCGATCTCGGCGAAGTGCGCGAACGCTTCGGCGAGCAGCTGCTCCTTCGAGTCGAAGTGGTAGTGGATGAGGCTGCTCGACACCTCGAGCCGCTTGGCCACGTCACTGATGCGCGTGCCGGCGAACCCACGCTCGATGACCACCTGACAGGTGACCTCGAGGATCTCGTTCCGGCGCTCTTCCACGGTCTGCTTCTTCACTCCGTCGAACGCTATCGTTCGCGCCGCCGTCGCCGGAAAGGTCCGGGCGGCACTCGTCGTTGGGGGTACACCATGTCCGATCTGTCGTTCGAGGAGGTGCAGGCCGATTCGCTGCGCTACGGCCGTCTCGCGTACCTCGGCACCGTGTCGCCCAGCGGCACGCCGTACACCTCGCCGGTGGCCGTGGGGTGGGTCGACGACGAGTTGATGGCGTTCGTCGCGACGCCCGAGGCGAAGGTGTCCAACGTGCGGGCCAACGGCCGGATCACCGTGCACTTCGCGGTGGGCGAGTCGACGAACTGGGACAGCTGTGTCCTGTGGGGCAGCGCCAGGGTCATCGACACGGTCGAGGGTCGTCGCGAGCTGTGGGGCCGGATGGGCTACGACCTGTCGATGTTCGAGCCCGGCGGCCCGGAGGCCGACTCGCACGTGTTCATCGCCGTCCGCCCCACCAAGGCGCTCGTCCTGCGCAACTACGGCATCGGTGGCCGGCACACCTGGCGAGCCGCCGAGTGAGCGGCCGCCTCACCAGCCTGTCGCGGTCGGTTACCGGTAAGCGGGTCATCGTCACCGGCGCCGCATCGGGCATGGCCCGCGCCACGGCGCACCTGTTCGCCGACGAGGGTGCGCGCGTGGCGGTGGTCGACCTGCAGCCCGAGCGCGTGCTGGCCGTCACCGACGAGATCCGCGACGTCCACGGACCCGACGCGGCGATCGACGTGGTGTGCGACGTGTCCGACCACGATGCGCTGAAGTCGATGGTCGCCACGGTGGCCGATCGCCTCGGCGGCATCGACATCGTCATCAACAACGCCGGCGTCTCGCTCGTCACCTCGGCATTCCAGGACGAGGACGACTACGAGGCGAACTGGGCGCGCACCCTCGACATCAACCTCACGGCGCACTCCCGGCTCATCCGGCTCGCCCTGCCGCACCTGCGCGCCGCTGGCGGCGGACGCATCGTCAACATCGCCTCCACCGAGTCGATCGTCACGACGGCGGGCCTCGCCGCATACGCCGCGTCGAAGGCCGGCGTGGTGGGCCTCACGAAGAGCTTCGCCGTCGAGCTCGGCCGGCACGGGGTGACCGTGAACTGCATCTGCCCCGGCCCCATCAACACCGGCATGACGGCGAACATCGACGACCAGTCGAAGGAGATCTACGCGAAGCGGCGCGTGCCGCTGCGGCGCTACGGCGACCCGGAGGAGGTCGCGCAGATGACCGTCAGTCTGTGCCTGCCGGCAGCCAGCTTCCTCAACGGTGCCGTCGTCCCCGTCGACGGCGGCATGACCATCCGCCACACCTGAACCGCGCCGCGGGTCGCGGTCCCGGTTCAGGCGGGGTCGAGGATGCCGGTGAGGCCGCTGGGGTGCGGGCCGATGGCGAGCTGCTCGAGGATGCCGGTGCCGTATTCCTGGCGGCCGTCGGGCGCGGTGTACGTGGCGCGGCACAGCGCCTGCACGTGCACGTGTTCACGCGTCAGCGGCGTGTCGACCGGCAGCGCGAGTGCCTCGCCGGCCACCACCGACTCGCCCTTCCATGCGCCGTGCGTGAACTCGGGGTGGCCGTAGCCGATGCCGCGCATCATGAACTCGAAGATCGGCTCGAGGCGTACGGTGCTGACGCTGCCGTCCCAGTCGACGAGGTCGTACTCGAAGTGATCGGCCCACCGCGTGCCCGGCCGCCACTGCACCCGCCACTCGACCGTGCGCACCAGGTGCGGTTCGGTGGTGCCGACGGGGGCCAGCGCGCCGACCTCGTGCCAGCGGCGTCCGTCGCCGTACTCGTTCACGTCGAAGTGCGTCGACAGCGAGGGGAAGTTGACAGGGGCCCACAGCCAGAAGAATTGGGGTGGCCAGCCCACCGGGGCGCCCGCGGGGGCAGGCTCGCCGATCGGGCGGATGCCCCACGACCGGTCGCGTGAGCCGCTGACCGCAGCTGGCTCGACCTCGATGCGTTCGCCGTCCGATTCGATCCAGCCCGACCACGAGCCGAACTGGGTGAGGCGGGTGTAGTCGAAGAACGTGCGGTTGCCGATCCGCTGGAAGAAGTGCGGCTCCTCGAGAACGGGGGAGCGCCCGTCGAACACGAGGTCGGCGCGCAGGCCCTGCTCGGGCGCGTCGATCAGGAGACGGAGCCGCTGGAGCGGCTCGAGCACCTCGATCCTGATCGGACCGACGGTGGTGGCGTCGCGGCGGTCGAGCGGCGCCCGCTGCGAGGCGAACACGCTGCGCTGGACGCCGCTGCGCACCACGCAGAAGGCGGCATCCGACACGTGCCGGTTCGGGTAGAGGCCGAGCGCGAGCCCGAAGTACAGGCCACCGTCGGCGGTGTACCCGTTGAAGAAGTAGCGGTCGTACTGGTTGACGTCGCCGGTGGCCGAGTAGGCCATCGGAACCGAGGCCTGGTGGATCGGGAAGTCGTCGTAGCTGGTGAGCATGGCGTGACCGTAGCCACCCCGAAGGGAGTGTCGGGGAGTGGGCCTCGCCCGTCGACTCGCCGTACGCTTGCGGCGTGCGTTGGCGCCTGTCCCCTGAACGGTACCGCGTGGTCTGCATGGTGGCCCTCGCCCTGTTGTGCGTCATCGTGGTCAGCGGTGCCGCGGTCAGGTTGACAGGCTCGGGGCTCGGCTGCGACGACTGGCCGAACTGCAACAACACCAAGCTCATCGACGTCTCGTCCACCCATGCGGCGATCGAGCAGGTGAACCGGCTGTTCACCGGACTGGTCGCCCTCGGCGTCATCATCGCCGTGCTCGGTTCGCTCGCTCGCACACCCCGCCGCCGTGACCTGACCTGGCTGTCGATCGGCCTCGTCGTCGGTGTGCTCGGTCAGATCGTGCTCGGCGGGATCACAGTGCTCGTCGACCTCCACCCGGCGGCCGTGCAGGGGCACTTCCTCCTGTCGATGGTGCTGGTCGCCAACGCCGTGTGGCTCGTGCATCGCGCCGGGCAGCCGGACGGGCCACTGGCTCCCACGGTGTCACCGTCGGTGCGGCGGCACGTGTTCGGGGTCGCGGCGGCGACCTTCGTGGCCATCACGCTCGGCACGGTGCTGACCGGCGCCGGCCCCCATGCCGGCGACGAGGTGGCTCGTCGCTTCGGCATCGAGATCGGCACGGCGGCGCGCCTGCACAGCGTCGGCGTCTGGGTCGCTGTGGCCGTCGTGGTGTGGCTCATGTGGCGACTGCGATCCCTGCATGCCGACCGCGCCGTGCTCGAGGGCACTGTCGTGGCGTGGGTCTGCGTCGCCCTCGCCCAGGGTGCGCTCGGCTACCTCCAGTACCTCACAGGTGTGCCCGCCGCACTGGTGGCGATCCACGTGGCCGGAGCGACGCTGCTGTGGGGCATCACCGTCTGGATGATGGCTCGGCTGCGCAGCAGCGAGGTCTCAGCTGACGAGACCCTTCGCGAACTCGGCGCTCTTGTCGATGACGGTCGAGAAAAACGCGCCGACGTCGCCGATGAAGTCGGTGAACACCTGGGCGCTCCCTGAGGGATTGCTCCAGAACGAGATCAGGACGAACACCACGAACACCGTGGCTCCCAGCTTCTTCGTCGTTTCGAGCACCGTCACGGCATGACCTCCGAGTCCGCTCACCCCGCCGCAGCACCCGAGTCGGGGCACGGCAAAGAGAATGAGATCTCCGCTTGCTCTCGATGGTAGCGGAGTGATCGCGGTGGTGCGCGGATGCGTGACCGATGCCCGCCTCAGACGTGGCGGGACAGCTCGGCGACGCGCTGACGGAACTCGTGGACGGTCGACTCGATGATGTCGCGTGCGGTGCGCACCGCGTCGATGCGGCCGGCCACCTGGCCGGTGAGCGCGAGGGACGCCTCCATGTCCCCGCCGAAGTAGAGGTCGAGGGCGCGTGACATCTCGGTGAGCGCGACGTGCTCCTCCCGCTCGAGTCGCTCGCTGCGTGCGGTGCGCAGCGCTCGAAGGCCGGGGCGTGAGAACCGGTTGAGGAAGACCGTGTCTGTCTCGGCGGCATCGACGATCGCCTGCTTCCAGTTCTGATGGACCGGTGACTCGGCAGCGCTGACCATGCGGGTGCCCATCTGGACCGCCTCGGCGCCGAGCGCGAACGCGGCGGCCATCGACGCCCCGTCCGTGATGCCGCCGGCAGCCACGATCGGCACGTCGACGCGCGACCGCACCAGCGGCACGAGCACCATGGTCGCGACGTCGCGAGGGTTCTTGAAGCCGCCGCCCTCGCCGCCTTCGACCACGAGCCCGTCGACGCCGGCATCGACGGCCTTCAACGCCGCCGCCAGCGTGGGCACGACGTGGAACACCGTCAGCCCGGCCTCCTTCAGCTGCTTCGTGTACTTGGTGGGGTCGCCCGCCGACGTGGTGACGAACCGGACGCCCTGCTCGACGACGAACTCGACGATCGACGGGTCGCGCACGAACAACTGGGCGATGTTGACGCCGAACGGCCGGTCCGTGAGCTCGCGCATTCGGATGATCTCGCCCCGGATCGCGTCGAGCTCGCCCGACGACGTCTCGATGATGCCGAGACCGCCCGCGTTGCTGACGGCCGAGGCGAGCTGCGAGCGGGCGATCCAGCCCATCGGGGCCTGGACGATCGGATAGTCGATGCCGAGCATCTCGGTGACGCGGGTGCGCACCGGTTCGGGCCCGGCGGTGGCGAGGAGGTCTGTGTCGGTCATGGCCGCCGACCGTAGCGACCCGACGATCGCCGCACGGAGCCGCACGGAGCTACACGGAGCTACACGGAGCTACACGGAGCGTGAACGCAGTGTGACGAAGCGTCGTGTGGTTGACGCAGGGGTGTACGTGCGATCAAATACGGCGCCGTTCAGGGGCGAGGCTGGGGAGCATCCACCGAGTGACAATCCGAATCCGACATCTGCTCACCATCGTCCTAGCGTTCGTCGCGCTCGCCGCCACGCTGTGGGTTCCGGCCGCTCACGCCGACGACATCGTCATCAAGGTGCGTGTGCAGAACACGGCGGAGGAGGTCGGGGCCACGAAGCAGCCGGTCGAGGGCGTCGCCGTCGTCGCCGTCGACAGCGCCGGCAACGAGGTCGCCACGGGCGTCACCGACGCCACGGGCGTGGCCGAGCTCGTGGTGCCCGCCGGCGGCAGCTACACGGTGTCGCTCGACGAGTCGACGCTGCCCGACGGACTGAGCGCCGGCGACGCGGGGCCGTCCCGGACGGTCACGGTGACCGAGGGCCTCGGCGGCAACGCGAACTTCAACCTCGGGTCCACCGGCCCCGAGGCCAAGTCCCGGCTCGATCGCCTGCCCCAGACGCTGTTCAACGGCATCCGCTTCGGCCTGGTCATCGCGATCATGAGCGTCGGGCTCTCGCTCATCTACGCCACCACGGGCCTGTCGAACTTCGCCCACGCCGAGACGGTCACGCTGGGCGCCGTCGTCGCCTGGACCGCCGGCACCAACATCCGCATCTTCGGCGGCACCACCGGGTTCTCGGCATTCATGCAGCTCGCCTTCGCGACGGTGTGCGGCGTCCTGGCGTCCACGCTCTTCGCGGGGCTGCTCGAGACACGGGTGTGGCGGCCGATGCGGCGGCGCCGGATCGGCCTCACCTCGATGATGATCGTCTCGATCGGCATCGCGATCTTCATGCGGTACCTGATCCAGTTCCGGTTCGGTGCTCAGCCGAAGTCGTACCCGCAGTTCGCGAGCCAGGAGAACTGGAACATCGGTCCGTTCGGGGCGACCCCGCGAGACACGATCGGCATGTTCGTGTCGATCGCCTGCATCGGCGGTGTCGCCTACATGCTGATGAGGACCCGCACCGGCAAGGCGATCCGGGCCGTGTCCGACAACCCCGACCTCTCGTCGTCGACCGGCATCAACACCGACCGGATCATTCTCTTCGTCTGGCTGCTCGGCGGCGCCCTCGCGGGCCTGTCGGGTGTGCTGTTCGGCCTCGACGAGCAGGTGCAGTGGAACATGGGCAGTCGGCTCCTGCTGCTGATGTTCGCAGCGATCACCCTCGGTGGCCTCGGCCGACCGTTCGGTGCGCTGGTGGGCTCGCTCGTGATCGGGCTCGCAGTGCAGCTCTGGGCATGGCTGTTCCCCGACTACACCGATCTCAAGACCGTCGGCGCTCTCGCCGGCCTCATCATCATCCTGCTGGTGCGCCCGCAGGGCATTCTCGGTAGCAAGGAGCGCATCGGGTGAATTGGTCACTGATCTTCTCCAACGCCATCTATGCCGCCATCGGCGTCCAGGCAATCGGGTTCGCGCTCGCCGCGATGGGGCTCAACATCCACTTCGGTTACACCGGACTGCTGAACTTCGGTCAGGCCGGCTTCCTCCTCATCGGTGCCTACAGCGTTGCCATCCCCGTCACGGCGTGGGGATGGAACTTGTTCATGTGCCTGCCCTTCGTCGTCATCACCGCTTCGCTGTTCGCGCTGCTGCTCGGCATACCCACGCTCAAGCTGCGCTCGGACTACCTGGCCATCGTCACGATCGCGGCTGCCGAGATCCTCCGACTCCTGGTGTCGACCCCGAAGTGGACCTCGTGGTCGGGTGGCACCGACGGCATCAACAGCTTCACCGACGACTTCCGCAACGCCGTGCCCAACCCCTCGGCGCGGTACATGCTCTGGAAGCAGCCCTTCACCGGGTACGACCTGTGGGTGATGATCTTCGGGTGGACGCTCGTGGCACTGTTCGCCCTGCTCACCTGGGCGCTCATCCGCAGCCCGTGGGGTCGCGTGCTGCGCAGCATCCGCGAGGACGAGGATGCCGCTCGCAGCCTCGGCAAGAACGTGTTCAGCTACAAGATGATCAGCCTCGTCCTGGGCGGCGTCATCGGTGCCTTCGGTGGCGTCGTGCTGGCGATCGGGAACCAGACTGCCAACCCGATCACGTTCCGGACCGAGCTCACCTTCTTCGCGTATGCGATCCTCGTCCTCGGTGGCGTGGGCAAGGTGAAGGGTCCGATCATCGGTGCGATGATCTTCTGGTTCGTCATCTCGTTCAGCCAGGAGTTCCTGAAGAACATCACCGACGAGATCGGCTGGAGGGCCCCCGAGTGGCTCATCACCGCGAACAACTTCCCGTTCGTGCGGTTCATGATCGTCGGTGGTGGACTGGCACTCCTCGTGGTGTTCCGTCCGCAAGGAATCTTCGGCAACCGGAAGGAGCAGGCGTTCGATGTCCGCTGAGCCCACGTCCCACGAGCCGGCCCCCCGCACTCCCGATGCCTGGATCGCCCAGGTGCCGTGCGAGCCCGGCGCACCCAAACCCGACCCCGTCCTGACTGCCACGGGCGTCCGCCGCAGCTTCGGTGGCCTCACGGCCGTCGACGTTGAGCACCTCGAGGTCCAGCGAAACACCATCACGGCTCTCATCGGCCCGAACGGCGCCGGCAAGACCACGTTCTTCAACCTCCTCACCGGCTTCGACGAGGTGAACGAGGGGGTGTGGTCGTTCGACGGCACGCCGATGCGCGACATCGCACCGCACCGCACCGCCAAGCTCGGCATGGTCCGCACGTTCCAGCTCACGAAGAGCCTCACCCGACTGTCGGTCATCGAGAACATGCGCCTCGGCGCCTCGCGTCAGAAGGGCGAGCGGTTCTGGGCGGCGCCGTTCCGGCCGCTGTGGAAGGCCGAGGAGGCAGCGAACACCGAGCGCGCCGAGGCCCTGCTCGAGCGCTTCAAGCTCGGGCACATGCGCGACGAGTACGCCGGATCGCTGTCCGGCGGCCAGCGCAAGCTGCTCGAGATGGCGCGTGCGCTCATGGTCGAGCCGTCGATGATCATGCTCGACGAGCCGATGGCCGGCGTGAACCCGGCGCTGAAGCAGAGCCTGCTCGACCACATCCGCAGCCTGAAAGACGAGGGGCGCACCGTGCTCTTCGTCGAGCACGACATGGACATGGTCCACGAGATCAGCGACTGGGTCATCGTGATGGCCGAGGGCCGGATCATCGCCGAGGGGCCGCCGCACGTCATCGGCGCCAACCAGGCGGTCATCGACGCCTATCTCGGCGCCCACCAGAACACCGACATCGGGATGAGCTCATGACCGACACGCCCAACGCCACTGATCCATCGGCTCCCGGCGCAGCGACGGCCACGAGTGGCAACGTCATCGACGTCACCGAGATCGTCGCCGGCTACACACCGGACGTGAACATCCTCAACGGCTGCAACCTGTTCGTGGCGCCGGGCGAGTTCGTCGGCATCATCGGCCCGAACGGCGCCGGCAAGAGCACGCTGCTGAAGGCCGTGCTCGGCCAGCTGCGCATCGAGTCGGGCACGGTGCGGCTGCACGGTGAGGACATCACCGGCCACAAGGCGCACGAGTTGGTCGAGAAGGGCGTCGGCTTCGTGCCGCAGACCAAGAACGTGTTCCCGAGCCTGACGGTGCGCGAGAACCTCGAGATGGGCTGCTATCTGAAGCCCAAGGTGTTCCACGAACGCTTCGACTACGTGGGTGAGATGTTCCCGAAGCTCAAGCAGCGTGCCTCGCAGCGGGCGGGCGCGCTGTCGGGTGGCGAGCGCCAGATGGTCGCCATGGGCCGAGCGCTCATGCTCGACCCGTCGGTGCTGCTGCTCGACGAGCCGTCGGCCGGTCTGTCGCCGATGCTGCAGGACGAAGTCTTCATCCAGTGCCGCCGGATCAACGCGAGCGGTGTGGCGATCCTGATGGTCGAGCAGAACGCTCGTCGCTGCCTGCAGGTGTGCGACCGCGGCTACGTCCTCGACCAGGGCCGCAATGCCTACACCGGGTCAGGGCGCGAGCTTCTCGCCGACCCGAACGTCATCGGGTTGTACCTCGGCACGCTCAGCCGTTCCACCGGCGGCGGCTGACCCCGAGCCGGTCACGGCATCGAGGGCGAACAACTCGAGGGTGCCGAACCGCCCCGATCGCGCCAGGCCGGCGAGGAGGAGGCCCGGGAACGTCGATGTGCGGTCGCGGACGATGGTGATCGTGTCATTGCAGTACGCGCGAGCCGCTGCGATACGGGTCTCGGTGCCGGCGACCTCGGCGGCGAGCGCCAGGAAGGCCGGTGATGTGCGGAGGGTGGGGAAGCGCTCTGCGATCGCTGCCAGCTCGGGACCGGCGGCTCGTGCCGCGGCCACGGCTTCGAGCACGCTCGCCTCGTGCGCGCTCGTCGCACGCACCACGGTCACGAGCTGGGGAAGCAGGTCCGCTCGTCGGGCGAGCTGCACGTCGATGAGGCTCAGTGCACGGTCCTGCAGCAGCTTCACCCGTACGAGGCGGTTGTAGACCTCGACCGTGCCCCACACCGACACCACCGCGACGGCGATGGCAGCGCCGCCGACGACCTGCCACGGGCGCCCGCCTGCCACGGCCACTGCGCCGGCTGCTGCGGCCACGCCGGCGAGCACGGCGAACCACGACACCAGGCGACGGGTGCGCACGACGCTGGTCTCGGTGCGGGTGGTGACGATGAACTCTCCGCCGGCGCGGCCGTCCATGACCACGGTGGCGCCCTCGCCATCGATGCTGACCGTGCCGGCGCAGAACACTCGGTCACCGTCGACCAGCCGCCACTCGGTCTCGCGCAGCCGTCCCGTGGGTCCGAGGCCGGCGAACCAGCCGCCCGCTGCATCGCCGGTGACCTCGTACCGCGTCGTCGGCACCGTGACGGAGGCTCGGGCGATGTCGACGGTGGCCGCGCCGGTCTCGTCGACCACGAGGATCGGGGCCGTCGTGACCCACGAGCCGATCGTGTCCCAGTCGACGTACTGCTCGGTGCGGGTGGTGGAGTTGCCCTTGCTGTCGGTCTCGTGGACGGTGCGCTGCTTGCGCACCTCCTGCTCGAGGGTCGCCCGCCACCACGCCGACTCGACGGCGGTGAAGTGCGCCGGCGAGAGGTCGGGGCCCTGCACGGCACCGTCGCTCGCGGTGATGCCGACGAAGTCCGCGGGGCAGCGTGAGCGTGGGGGGTCGGCGAGGAGCAGCCGGCGGCGCGGGGCGTGCCAGCCGCCCCGGAGC
>JBEGOE010000256.1:0-4011 GCA_041182165.1 Actinomycetota bacterium | reverse complement strand
CTCGAGGGCCACACGCCGCCGTCGCCCCCGCCGCACTCGTGGGCCTCCCGCGCCGAGAGTGACCTGGCGATCTGGCACCTCCGGCTGGATGACGGTGCGACCTGGACCATGCCTGCGGCAGCGGGGCCCGACACCGTTCGCGTCGTCTACGTCTTCGACGGTGGGCCCGTCACGCTCGCCGGAGAGCGCGTCGACGTGGGCAGCGGCGCACTGGTGCGCTGCGACAGCGATGTGGTCGTGACGGCCGAGGCGGCCGGCGCCGAGGTGCTGGTGCTGCAAGGTCGGCCGATCGGTGAGCCGGTGGCGCAGTACGGACCGTTCGTCATGAACGACCGGGCCGGTATCGAGGCGGCGTTCCGCGAGTACCGTGACACTGGATTCGGTGGCTGGCCGTGGCCCACCGGCGAGCCGGTCCACGGCGCCTCGCCCGAGCGGTTCGCCCGTCGCCCCGACGGCGTGGTCGAGCGTCCTGAGCCAGTGTCCTGACACAGCGTCCTGAGACAGACTCGCCCACGTCGGCAGGGCAGCCCACGCGGCGTGCGAGCGTCTACCCCACGAACGACGGCGGACCGAGGCTCGGTGCCGGTAGCGCCGCGTGAGCGGGCGGAGGCGGTGGGGGGAGGCTTCCGGCCATCACGGGCGTGGGCCGGGTGTTGATCAGCATCGCAGCGAGCGCCGGACCACTGAGCGGGTGCGAGAAGAGGTACCCCTGGAGGTAGGTGCAGCCCATCGACTCGAGCTCGTTGGCGTGGCGCTCGTCCTCGACGCCCTCGCCGATGGTCTCGAGCGCCAGGCTCTGCGCCATGCTGATGATCGTGCGGGTGAGGGCCCGGTCGCGTGAGTGATCGAGGGCCTGCACGAACTCGCGGTCGATCTTGATGATGTCGAGCGGCAGCCGTTGGACGTAGGACAGCGAGCTGTACCCGGTGCCGAAGTCGTCGAGCGCGATGCGCACCCCGAGGCCGCGCACCCTGAGGAGCTCGTCGGCCACGCCGTCGGGGTCGTCGATCAGCATCGACTCGGTGATCTCGAGCACGAGCCGTCGGGGCTCGAGGCCGCTCTCGCTCAGCGAAGCTCGCACGTTGTCGACCAGCGATGCCCCTCGGAGCTGGCTGCCGGACACGTTCACGGTGACGAAGACGTCGTCATCCGGCCAGCTCGCAGCCGTGATGCACGCCTGGCGGATGCACCACCAGCCGATGGGGATGATGACGCCGGTCTGTTCGGCCAGTTCGATGAAGTCGCTGGGTTGCACGGCTCCGTAGATGTGATGGTTCCAGCGGATGAGTGCCTCGGCACCGACCACCGCGCCGTCCTCGATCCGGACGATCGGCTGGTAGACGAGGGTGAATTGCTCACGACCCAGCGCCGTCAGCAGATCGCGCCGGTACTCGTCGGTGCGCGCCACCTCGCGTTCGAGATCGGCATCGAAGACCTCGACGAACCCCTTGCCGCGCCGCTTCGCCCGGTACATCGCGAGGTCGGCGTTGCGGAGGAGCACCGAAGCGGTGTCATGGAGTTCGGGCTGGGCGATGCCGATGCTGCACGACGTCGACACCGAGTTGAAGGGGTTGAGGCGGATCGGTTCGCGCAGGTCGGCCATGATGGCCATGCCGATCTCGATCGCCTCGTCCACGACGATGCCGGGGAGGATGACGGCGAACTCGTCGCCGCCGAGTCGGGCCACGAGACCACGCTCGTCGGGGATCCGCTTCTGCAGCCGGGCGGCGACCGAGTTCAGCAGGACGTCGCCCGACTCGTGCCCCAGCGTGTCGTTGATCGACTTGAAATCGTCGAGGTCGATGAACATCACGATCGGGTGACGGTCACCGAGGAGGTCACGGTTGAGTCGGGACAGGAACTGCGCTCGGTTCGCGAGCCCGGTGAGCTCGTCGTGGTCCGCTCGGAAGCGCAGTTGGCCCTGCAACGTGCGGGTAGCCGTCACATCGCGGAGCGTCAGCACGGTGCCGGCAACGGCGCTGTTCTGGGTGAGGTCGAGCGCTGTCAACTCCATCAGGCGCAGACTGCCGTCGGCGTGCCTCACCGAGACCTCCATCGACAGGGAGGTGTCGGGCTCGAGCGCCCGGAGTCGATGCACGGCATGGAGCCACGTGTCGGTGGTCGGCTCGATCGGCAGGTCGTACACCGACCACCGGTACCAACGATCGGCGGCGTAACCGAGCACGGATGTCATCGCGCCGCTCGTGTAGGTGATCTGGCTCTTGGCGTCGATGAGGACGACGACGTCGCTCGACTGATCGACCAGTGACGCCAGCCGGTCCTCGCCCTGGCGGGCGGTGAGGTTGCGCACGCTCACGGCGAGACCCCACAGGTGGGTCATGGCCAGGGCCGTCACCAGTGCTGCGATGGCACTCGCCGCGACGATGGTCGATCGACCGGCGTCGCCTCGTATGGCGAGGACGAGCACGATCACCTGAGGCAGCAGGGCGCACAACAGCATGGTCGCGAGGCGGACCTTGTCGAGATGGACGATGGGTGTGGCTGTCGTCGTGCCGACGTTGCCCGAGCGGTCGAGCGCCGCCAGCGCGAACAGCACCAGGGACGTCGCGATGAACGAGTTCACCAGTACGGCCGGTTCGTCGCCGGCCATCTGCAGCCAGTAGGCGACGGTGTTGCCGAGGAGTCGCGTCACCAGCCCCAGCAACAGCAACATGATGGACCGCGACCGTGAGTCGAGACCGAGTGCCAGTCGAGTCGCGAAGGCCACCAGTACGAGGTCCGAGATGGGGAGCACCAGCGACAGCCAGCGGTCGGTGGGGCCCATCGCCGAGCGGTCGAGTGCCGGCTGGAGGAGGAAGACCCACATCAGCATCGCGGTCGTCAGCGTGACGATCAGCGACTCGAGCATGAGGAAGCGGTCGCGGTTGAGCGAGCGAGTGCCCAGCATCGCCAGGAGGGCGAGGCCGAGCAGGGTGCGGTCGGGTGCACCCAGGATCGCGGTGAGCCCTGCGCTGAGGTCGGGTTCGAGCGAGGAGTCGAGGAACCCGATGGCATACGACGACATGGTCAGCGCGCACGATGCGGCGATCGCCAGCCAGGCGGTGCGGTCTCCGAAGCACTTCCGGCGTGAGCCGATGAGCGTCGCGATGGCTGCGACCAGGGCGACGCCGGCGAGCCAGTTGCGTGAGCCGTCGACGGGGACGCGGGTGCGCCACCCGAACAGGCCACTCGTCGCCACGCTCGCGGCAACCAACAGCACGGCGATCAGCTTCCGAGTCATCCGGCTGTTCATCGGCCCCAGAACGTGTGACCTTGATCGGATTACGCCGGGAACCCGCCGAGCAGGTCGGTTGCCGGGAACGGAGGGAGGTGGGCGTCAGTCGCCGGCGGTGAGCGGCGTGAGCGTGAGCTCGGGTTCGTCGGCGAGGAGCCGCTGCAGGCGGTACTTGTTCTCGAAGAGGGCCACCGTGGCGCCATCGCCGCGGGTGAGGATGCGAATCCCCCCGATGGTGCGCAGCCGCTCGGCGCTCTTGGCGTCGGTTTCGCGGATCGCCTGGTAGGGCGACCCGGTCAGCTCGACCGGTGCATGGAACTCGCTGTCGAGCCGGTGGGCGAAGACTTCGAACTGCAGCTGCCCGACGGCGGCGAGCACCAGAGACGAGTCGCCCATGTCGGGGTCGCGCAACACCTGCACGACGCCCTCCTCCTCGAGGACCTCGATGCCGCGCCGGAACTGCTTCGACCGCCCGGTGTCGAGCGGCCGGGCGCCCGTGAACAGCTCGGGAGCGAACGAGGGGAGGCCCGGGTACACGACCGGGTCGCCTTCGAAGAGCGTGTCGCCGATGCGCAGGTCGGTGGCGTTGACGAAACCGACGACATCTCCCGGGAAGGCCTCCTCGACCGTCGATCGCTCGGCGCCGAAGACCGTCGATGCGTACTTCGTCGCGAACGGCCGCCCGGTGCGCGCCACGGTCATGGTCATGCCGCGCTCGAAGTGGCCGCTGCAGATGCGAGCGAAGGCCAGCCGGTCGCGGTGGGACTTGTCCATGT
>JBEGOE010000255.1:0-5865 GCA_041182165.1 Actinomycetota bacterium | reverse complement strand
GTCCTTGGTGATGATGGGGGCGCCGGTGAACTCCGACATCCACGTCGTGGTGATCTGCTCGAGCTCGCCGCTGTCCTTCAGGTTGGCGAGGGCCAGGTTCACACACTCGGTGAGCGGGCTGTCCTTGGCGAGCAGGAGGCCCCACTCGTCGCCGCCGCTGCCCTCGATCTGGCCGAAGACCGCGGTGCCCTCGATCTCGACACCGGTGATGTAGATCGCGGTCGGCAGGTCGGTGACGACCGCGTCGATCTGCTTCGACTCGAGCGCGATCTTGACGGCCGCGTTGTCGTTGAAGATCAGCGCGTCGCTGTCGGGGGCAATGACCGACTCGACGTAGTCGACGCTGGTGGTGCCGGCGGCGACGCCGATCTTCAGGCCCTTGAGGTCGGCGATCGTCGTCGCTGATGCGGCGGGCGAGTCGGCCAGGCCGAACACGGCCTGCGGGGCTGCGTAGTAGCCGTCCGAGAAGTCGACGGCCTCCTTGCGCTCGTCGGTGATGGTGAACTGCTGCAGGTTGAAGTCGAAGTCCTTCGGACCCGGTGCGATCACGGTGTCGAACGGGGTGCGGACCCAGGTGACGGTGTCGCCGATGAAGCCGAGCTGCTCGGCCACGGCCAGGGCCACGGCGGCCTCGAAGCCCTCGCCCGTCTCGGGCGTGTCGTCGATGACGTACGGGAAGTAGGCCGGGTCGCCGGTGGCGATGGTGAGCGTGCCCTCGGCGAGGGTCTTGCCGTTGGCGCAGGCGGCGGGCTCGTTGCTGATGTCGGCCGGTCCCGTCGAGACGGCGACGGTGTCGGCGGGTGCGGCAGCGTCGGCTGACGAGTCGCCGTCGCTGCCGCACGCGGCGAGCAGCAGGGTGGTCGAGAGGGCGGCGAGTACGAGTCGCTTCATGATGGGCTCCTTCAGGTGTTCACGCTGAGGGCGGCAGCGTAGCAGTGACCGTCAATTCCCGACCGGCCAGGTCATGATTAGGGCGACCCTTGACGCTGAGACGGAAAGCGTCTTAGTGTCTCGTGACGTGACACCCACCGAGATCCGCATCCTCGACGCCACCAAGTCGTGTTGCGAGCGCTGGGGCATCGCCAAGGTCACCATCGACGACATCGCGGCCGAGGCCGGCGTGTCGCGAGCGACGCTGTACCGGATGTTCCCCGGCGGCAAGGACGTCCTGTTCGACGCCCTGCGCGTGCGCGAGCTCGAGGACTTCTTCACCCGCCTCACCGCCCACCTCGAGGGCGTCGCCGACCTCGAGGAGCTGCTGGTGCGCACCGTCGTCTACGCCACCGGCGAGCTCCGCAGCGACGAGCACCTGGCGATCATGCTCGCCTCCGAGCCCGGCGAGACGCTGGCCAACCTCACGGTCCAGGGCCTGCCCCGCATCATCCGCATGGCATCGCTGTTCCTGTCGCCCTCCGTCGAGCCCTATCTCGACCGACGCCGCGCCGGCCAGATGGTCGACCTGCTCGCCCGGCTCGTCATCTCGTACTTCCTCGCGCCGTCCGACCACGTCGACCTCGGCGATCGTGACTCGGCACGCGAGTTCATCTCCGTCCACGTCCTGCCCACCTTCACCGGCTTCGGCCGGCCCATCGCGTCAACAGGAGCACCGTCATGACCATCGACTCGACGTTCAACACCAATGCCGACATCATCGGGCGCACCGACATCAACGACATCGACGCGATCCTCTCGATCCCGGGCACCGACCCGAACGAGATCGAACACATCGTGAAGGACAACGCCGACGCGATCTTCACGTGGGACTACTCGCTCAGCCGCCCGGCACTGCGCAAGCTCTACGAGAAGGCCAAGACCGGCCAGTGGAACGGCAGCACCGACCTGCCGTGGAGCACCGACGTCGACGTCGAGCGCACCGTCGCCGCCGACCAGGCCGTGCTCGGCACCGGCTTCGACCCGAACGTCTACATCGGCACCCCGGTCGAGAAGTGGAAGGAGAAGGAGTGGCTCGAGTTCGGCATCGAGAGCCGCAACTGGACCCTCAGCCAGTTCCTCCACGGCGAGCAGGGTGCGCTCATCTGCACGGCCAAGATCGTCGAGACCGTGCCGTGGTACGACGCCAAGCTCTACGCCGCCACCCAGGTGGTCGACGAGGCCCGTCACGTCGAGGTGTTCGCCCGCTACCTCGAGGAGAAGCTCGGCGGCGGCTACCACGTGAACGCGCACCTCCGGATGCTGCTCGACGACATCGTCAACGACAGCCGCTGGGACATGACCTACCTCGGCATGCAGGTGATGGTCGAAGGCCTCGCCCTCGCCGCGTTCGGATTCCTTCACCAGACCACCGGTGAGCCGCTGCTCAAGCAGCTGCTCCGGTACGTCATGAGCGACGAGGCGCGCCACGTGGCCTTCGGGGTGCTCAGCCTGAAGGAGGTCTACGACGGCATGACCGACGCCGAGATGAAGGACCGCCAGGAGTTCGCGTTCGAGGCGGCGGTCCGCATGCGTGACCGGTTCATGAGCCAGGAGGTGTGGGAGCGCATGGGCGTCGACGTGAAGACGATCGCCCCGATGGTGCTCGCCGACCCCACCCGTGGCCTGTTCCAGTCGATGCTGTTTTCGAAGATCGTCCCGAACTGCAAGAAGCTCGGCCTGCTCGACCGCAACGACAAGTGGCTGCGGCACCGCTTCGAGGAGATGGGTGTCATCCAGTTCGAGGACTGGGCCGACACGGGCGAGGAGTACTCCGCCTTCGCGCTCGACAGCGCCGCCGGCTGACCCGGCACTGGGCTGCGCCCGCTCGCGCGTCTACGATCGCGCACGCTATGACGCTGCATTCCGATCCCTTCTTCCGGACCTTCCACGCCCTGCGCATCAAGGGATTCGCGAAGGTCGATGTCATCGCCGAGGTCGCCGACCTGCCCGCAGCGCTCGTCGAGGAGCACCTCGGCGACCTGCAGAACCGCGAGTGGGCGATGTTCCGCGAGGCCCGCCAGCTCTGGCAGCTCACGCCCGTCGGGCGCGAAGAGCACAAGACGGCCCTCGTCGCCGACGTCGGTCATCTGCACATCGCCGAACTGTTGCGCGACTCGTACGAGACGTTCCTGGGCATCAACGAGCGTTTCAAGGCGCTGTGCGGTGACTGGCAGCTCCGCGACGGCGCATCGAACGATCACGCCGACGTGGGATACGACGAGGCCGTCATCGCCCGTCTCGTCGATCTCAACACCGAGGCGATGCCGGTGGTCGACGCGATGGGCGAGGTGCTCGCCCGGCTCGTTGGCTACTCGCCGCGCCTGGCATCGACGTGCCAGCGCGTGGTCGCCGGTGAAACGAAAATGTTCACAGGCGTCATGTGCGGCAGCTACCACGATGTCTGGATGGAGCTCCACGAAGACCTCATCCTCACCCAGGGCATCGACCGCTCGGCCGAAGGCTCGTTCTGATGGGCCGTTTCGGTCGCGTGCTCACGGCGATGGTGACGCCGTTCGACGACAACGGTGACCTCGACCTCGATGTCGCCCGTCGCCTCGCCCGCCATCTGCAGGACGAGGGCAACGACGGCCTGGTCGTCGCCGGCACCACCGGCGAGGCGCCCGTGCTCACCGACGACGAGCGGCTGTCGCTGTTCTCCGCGGTCATCGAGTCCGTCAGCATCCCCGTCATCGCCGGCTCGGGCACCAACGACACGGCGCACTCGGTGCACATGACCCGCGAGGCGGAGGCGCTCGGCGCGGCCGGCATCCTGGCCGTCTGCCCGTACTACAACCGTCCCTCACAGGCGGGCATCACGGCCCACATCACCGCCATGGCCGAGGCCACGTCGCTGCCCGTCATGGTCTACGACATCCCGGTCCGCACCGGCCGCAAGATCACGACGGCGTCGCTGCTGTCGCTGTTCCGCACGCTGCCGAACGTGGTGGCGCTGAAGGACGCAGCGGGCAGCCCCGGCGAGACCGCGGTGCTGATCGGCGACGCCCCCGACGGCGTCGAGGTCTACAGCGGCGACGACGGGCTGACGCTCCCGCTGCTCGCCGTGGGCGCCGTGGGCGTGGTCGGCGTCGCCACGCACTGGACCGCCCCGGACCACCAGCAGATGTTCGACCTGTGGGAGAAGGGCGACGTGGTCGGCGCCCGTCTGGTGAACAGCCGCCTGCTCCCCAGCTTTGCGTTCGAGACCGGTGACGACGCCCCGAACCCGCTCCCGACCAAGGCGATGCTGCGTCATCTGGGCATCCCGGTGGGTCAAGCGCGCCTGCCCATGGGCCCTGCGCCGGAATTCGTCGAGCGGCGAGCGCCCGAAGTGTGGGCCGATCTGCAACGCTGGAGGGATGCATTCCCCCAGCGTCCCCTCTGACTCGTGAGCTCGCCCGTACGCGTCTCGTTCCTCGGCGGTCTCGGTGAGATCGGCCGCAACTGCATGGCCGTCGAACACGACGACCGCCTCCTGATCATCGACTGCGGGTTGATGTTCCCCGACGCCGACATGCACGGCATCGATCTCGTCCTGCCCGACTTCACCTATCTGCGTGACAACGCGCACCGCATCGAGGCCTGCGTGGTCACCCACGGCCACGAGGATCACGTGGGCGCCCTCCAGTACCTGCTGCGCGAGCTGAGCTTCCCGATCTACGGATCAGCGGTCGCGCTCGGGCTCGCCCGCAACCGGATCGAGGAGGCCGGGCTGTTGGGCCGCACCAAGCTCATCCCGGTGCAGGACGGCGAGCGCCGCATGATCGGCCCGTTCGACGTCGAGTTCATCCCGGTCACGCACTCGGTGCCCCACGCGCACGCCATCGCGCTGCACACGCCACAGGGCATCGTCCTGCACACCGGTGACTTCAAGCTCGACCTCACACCGGTCGACGGGCGCCGCACCGACCTCGGCCGCATCGGCTCACTGGCCGACAACGAGGGCATCCGCCTGCTCATGGCCGACTCCACCAACTCCGAGGAGCACGGTCACGCGCCCAGCGAGACCAGTGTGGGTTCGGTGCTGCGGCAACTGTTCATGGAGCAGCCCGACCGGCGCATCATCACCGCCAGCTTCGCCAGCCACCTCCACCGCATCCAGCAGATCATCGACGCCGCCGTGGCCACCGGTCGCGTGGTCGCCACGCTCGGCCTCAGCATGAAGAAGAACGTGCGCATGGGCCGCGACCTGGGGATCATCTCGATCCCCGACGCCTCGCTCGTCGACATCGACTCGGTCGACACGTACCCGCCCGGCAAGGTGTGCATCATCTCCACCGGCTCCCAGGGCGAGCCGATGTCGGCGCTGGCGCTCCTCGCCCGCGGCGAGAGCAAGTGGGTCAAGGTCGGCGAGCACGACACGATCATCCTGTCGAGCCACGCCATCCCGGGCAACGAGGGCAACGTCAACAAGGTCATCGACGGCCTGCTGCGCGCCGGCTGCGAGGTCGTGCACAGCGGCATCGCCGACGTCCACGCAACGGGCCATGCCCAGGCCGACGAGCTGAAGACCTACCTGTCGATCACCAACCCCGAGTGGTACGTGCCGATCCACGGCGAGTACCGCCACCTCGTGGCGAACTCGAAGCTCGGCGTGCTGATGGGCGTGCCGCGCGACCACGTGCTGCTCTGCGACGACGGTGACGTCCTCCAACTCGACGACGACGGCCTGGCCATCGTCGGCCGCATCCCGGCCGGTTACTTGTACGTCGACGGCATCATCGGCGACGTCGGCCAGGGCGTGCTGCGCGACCGCAAGCTGCTCGCCGAGGAGGGCGTGGTCGTCGTGGTGGTCACGGTCGACATCACCACCGGCAAGGTGCTCGTCGGACCCGAGATCATCACGCGTGGCTGGGTGTACGCACCCGAGGCCGAGGACCTGCTCGACGAGGCCTGCGACACCGTCGCCGACGCGGTCGAGAAGGCGCTCGCGGC
>JBEGOE010000254.1:0-2608 GCA_041182165.1 Actinomycetota bacterium | reverse complement strand
GCCTGCCATCTTGTGCCCCAACCACGTCAGCTTCCTCGACAGCGCCTTCCTCATGCTGCAGGTGCCGAGGAACATCAGCTTCGTCGGCAAGGCCGAGTACATGGATTCGTGGAAGACGAAGCGCCTGTTCCCCGCGATGGGCATGATCCCGATCGACCGCGCCGGTGGCGACCGGAGCCAGGCAGCGCTCGACACCGCCGAGCGGGTGCTCCGTCGTGGCGAGCTGTTCGGCATCTTCCCCGAGGGGACCCGGAGCCGTGACGGGTATCTGTACAAGGGCCGCACCGGCGCAGCCCGCCTCGCACTCAAGGTCGGGTGCCCGATCTTCCCGGTCGGTGTGGTGGGCACCCGCGAGATCCAGCCACCCGATGCCAAGGTGCCGCACCTCCGCATGCCCTGCACCATCAGGATCGGCCGGCCGATCAACGTCGAGCGATACATCGGCCGCGCCGACGACCATCGGATCCTGCGCCAGATCACCGACGAGCTGATGTTCGAGATCCGCGAGCTCACCGGCCAGGAGTACCGCAACGTCTACGCCGGCAAGACGGCCGAGACCGAGCCGACCGCTGCGCCCACCCGAGTCGCGCACGTCGGTGACGAGAGGTCGGTCGATCGCCAGCAGTTCGCCGGGGCAGCGGCCGGCGGAAACTAGACACTCCGGCGCCTGCCGCCACTCGTAGACTCGGCCGCGTTATGGCACAGATCACGATCTCCCTTCCCGACGGTTCGCAGCGCTCGTACGACGAGGGCGCGACCACTGCGGTCGTGGCTTCGTCGATCGGATCCCGGCTCGCCAAGGCGGCGGTCGCTGCCAACGTCGACGGCGAGGAGTGGGATCTCGGCCGGCCGTTGCACGACGGCGCGCTGGTGGCCATCATCACCGGCGATTCCGACGAGGGGCGCCACGTCCTGCGCCACTCGACGGCGCACGTCATGGCCCAGGCGGTCACGCAGCTGTTCCCCGGTGCGAAGTACTCGATCGGCCCGGCCATCAACGATGGCTTCTACTACGACTTCGAGCTGCCCGGCGGCCGCACCTTCACCGAAGCCGACCTCGATGCGATCGATGAGCGGATGCGTGCCATCGTCAAGGCCGACCAGCCGTTCACCCGCGACGAGCTGCCCGCCGCCGAGGCGCTGCGCGTCTTCGCCGACCAGCCCTACAAGTGCGAGATCATCGAGCGCGTCTCGAGCGGTTCCGCCGATCCGACCGATATCGATGATCTCGACAGCGGCGAGATCGGTTCGGGCGAGACGATCAGCGTCTACCGAAACACGCCCGAGTTCCTCGATCTGTGCCGCGGGCCCCACGTGCCGTCCACCAGCAAGCTCGGCCACTTCAAGCTCATGAAGGTCGCCGGGGCCTACTGGCGCGGCAACGAGAAGGGGCCCATGCTGCAGCGCATCTACGGCACCGCGTGGGAGAGCAAGTCGGCGCTCGACGAGCACCTCCACCGCCTCGCCGAAGCCGAGAAGCGCGACCACCGCAAGCTCGCGGTCGAGCTCGACCTGCTGAGCTTCCCGCACGAGCTCGGTGGCGGCCTCGCCGTCTGGCACCCCAAGGGCGCCATCGTTCGCAAGCTCATGGAGGACTACAGCCGCGAGCGCCACACGAACGGCGGCTACCAGTTCGTCTTCACGCCGCACCTGGCCAACGGCAACCTGTTCCAGACGTCGGGCCACCTCGACTTCTACAAGGACGGGATGTACCCGCCCATGGAGATGGACAACGGCACGTACTACATGAAGCCGATGAACTGCCCGATGCACTGCCTCATCTACCGCAGCCGGCAGCGGAGCTACCGCGAGCTGCCACTGCGGCTGTTCGAGCTGGGCAACGTGTACCGCTACGAGCGGGCCGGCACGCTCCACGGGCTGATGCGCATCCGTGGATTCACGCAGGACGACAGCCACATCTTCTGCATGCCCGAGCAGGCGGCCGACGAGATCGCTTCGCTGCTCGACTTCGTCATGAGCGTGCTGCGCGCCTTCGGCTTCACCGACTTCACGGCGAACCTCAGCACCAAGGACCCGAAGAAGTACGTCGGCGACGACGCCGCGTGGGACGACGCCACGGTGGCGCTCCGGTCGGCCATGGAGAAGTACGGGCTCGAGTACAAGATCAAAGAGGGCGACGCCGCCTTCTACGGCCCGAAGATCGACATCGACGTGCGCGACGCGATCGGCCGCACCTGGCAGCTCAGCACGATCCAGTACGACTTCAACCTGCCCGAGCGGTTCGAGCTCGAGTACGTCGGCGCCGACAACGCACGCCACCGTCCGATCATGTTGCACCGCGCCCTGTTCGGGTCGGTCGAGCGGTTCTTCGGCGTGCTGCTCGAGCACTACGCCGGCGCCTTCCCCACGTGGATGGCCCCGTTGCAGGCGCGCGTCCTGCCGGTCGCCGAAGGCCACGAGGCGTATGCCCACGAGGTGGCGGCACGCCTCCGCTCCGAGGGCATCCGGGCCGACGTGGCCGACTCGGCCGATCAGCTCGGCAAGCGCATCCGCGCCGCCAAGCTCGACAAGATCCCCTACGTGCTCGTCGTCGGCGACTCTGATGTCGCGGCCAGCACGCTGGGTGTGAACCCGCGCGGCGGTGACG
>JBEGOE010000253.1:0-2669 GCA_041182165.1 Actinomycetota bacterium | reverse complement strand
TGCGCGTCGTCGGCATCGACGCGATCGCCCACCCCGAGCGGCTCCGCCGGGTCATCGGCCTCGCCGGCCAGACCGCCGCCGTCGAGCCCGCGCTCACCGGCCGCGAGAACCTCGTCATGATCGCCCGCCTGTTCGGGCACCGCACCAAGGCGGCCCGAGCAGCCGCTGCCGCCGTCCTCGACGAGATCGCGCTCACCGACGACGCCGACCGGCAGGTGAAGGGCTACTCCGGTGGCATGCGGCGACGGCTCGACCTCGGCGCCAGCCTCGTCGGCTCGCCGAAGGTGCTGCTGCTCGACGAGCCGACCACGGGCCTCGACCCGCGCACCCGACTGGAGCTGTGGGACTCGATCCGGGCGCTCGTCGCCGGCGGCACCGACGTGCTGCTCACCACGCAGTACCTCGAAGAGGCCGACCAACTCGCCGACCACGTCATCATCATCGACCACGGCCGCACCATCGCCACCGGCACACCCCACGAGCTGAAGGACCGAGCCGGGCGCGACATGGTCGAGGTCCGCGTCGCCCACGGCGCCGACCTTGCGCTCGTGACGCAGCTGCTCGCCCCGCTCGGCACCGAGGCGCCCCGCATCGACGAGCCCGGCCGCCGCGTGGCCGTGCCCGTCGTCGAGGGCACCAACCGCCTGGCCGACGCCGTCCGCTCGATCAGCGACGCCGGCATCGAGCTCGACGACATCGGTCTGCGCCGACCCACCCTCGACGAGGTCTTCCTCGCACTCACCGGAGCCCCCGCATGACCCTGAGCCTCACCCCGCCCGCCTCGCCACCCACGGCGATGGCCACCGCGAACACCTATGCCGGCCGCACCATCAAGCAGTTCATCCGCACGCCGCAACTGCTCGTGGTGAACGCGGTCACCTCGACGATGTTCCTGCTCATCTTCCGCTTCGTGTTCGGCGGAGCGATCTCGGTGGGCCCGGTCGCGTACGTCGACATGCTCATCCCGGCGCTGTGTGCCGTCAGCGGCCTGTTCTCGAGCGGGGCCGTCGGTGTGGCCGACGACGTCGACTCCGGCCTCTTCGACCGTATGCGCTCGCTGCCGGTGCCCCGTTGGGCACTGCTGCTCGGCCGTTCGATGGCCGATACAGCGCTCATCACCTGGGGCACGTTCGTCACGCTCGTGGTCGGGTTCGCCGTCGGCTTCCGCATCCACAACGGCATCGGGCCGGCACTGCTCGCGCTGGCGCTGTGCACGCTGTTCGCGATCGCCTTCGCATGGTTGCAGATCTTCCTCGGCCTGGTGGCCGGCAGCGGCCAGGCCGCACAGGGCATCTCGTTCTCGGTGTTTCCGCTGATCTTCGTGTCGAGTGCCTACGTGCCGGTTGCGTCGATGCCCGGCTGGTTGCAGCCGATCGCCGAGAACCAGCCGGTCACGGCAATGGTGGGGGCGGTGCGGGCGCTGGTCCTCGGCCCGGATGCCGAGGCGTTCCTCGGCCATTCGACGTCGTGGTTCGTGTTCCGGTCGATCCTGTGGTCGGTCGTCATCCTGGTCGTGTTCGTGTCGCTGGCGGCCCGCCGCTTCGCTCGCCTCTGAGCGGCGCCTCCCACCGTCCGGTGATCCGGAGAGGGCTGGGGGTGCGGCCCGGTTACCCTCGGTCCAGCTATGAACGAACCGACAGAGACCGACGGGTCCCCATCCACCCAGGCCTCTGACGAACTGGCCGCGCCCGACGTGGCCGCGCCCGGCTTTGCCGAGCTCGGCCTGCGCCCCGAAGTCCTCAGCGCGCTCGGCCGCCTCGGCTACGAGGAGCCCACGCCCATCCAGGCCGAGACGATCCCCCTGCTGCTGCAGGGGCGCGACCTCGTCGGCCAGGCCGCCACCGGCACCGGCAAGACGGCCGCGTTCGCGCTCCCCATCCTGAACCGCATGCCCGAGGGCTCCGGCCGGCCGGTGCCCTACGCGCTGGTCCTCGTGCCCACCCGAGAACTTGCGGTGCAGGTGTCCGAGGCGATGTACAAGTACGGCCGCGACCTGGGCGCCAAGGTGCTGCCGGTGTACGGCGGCCAGCCGATCGGCCGCCAGCTGTCGGCGCTGCACGCCGGTGTGCACGTGCTCGTCGCCACGCCGGGCCGCGCGCTCGACCACATCAACCGCGGCTCGCTCCCGCTCGACCAGGTGCAGATGGTGGTGCTCGACGAGGCCGACGAGATGCTCGACATGGGTTTCGCCGAAGACCTCGAGGCGATCCTGCAGGTCACGCCGCCAACTCGCCAGACGGTGCTGTTCTCGGCCACCATGCCGCCGCGCATCGCCTCCATCGCGAAGCGCTACCTGCGCGATCCGCTGCGCATCCAGATCGCAGCGGGCAACACCTCGCTCGCCGGCACGCCGAAGATCCGCCAGTCGGCCTACATCGTGCAGCGCTTCCACAAGGCCGCTGCGCTCGGGCGCATCCTCGACGTCGAGACGCCCACGGCGGCGATCGTCTTCTGCCGCACCCGCGACGAGGTCGACCAGCTCACCGAGACCATGAACGGGCGCGGCTACCGCGCCGAAGCGCTCCATGGCGGCATGAGCCAAGAGCAACGAGACCGCGTCATGGCGCGGGTGCGCAACGGCACCGCCGAGCTGCTGATGGCCACCGACGTCGCCGCCCGCGGCCTCGACCTCGCGTCGCTCACGCTCGTCGGCAACTACGACGTGCCCG
>JBEGOE010000252.1:0-3440 GCA_041182165.1 Actinomycetota bacterium | reverse complement strand
CGATGTCGGCTTCGTCGGCATCGCCGTCTCGCTGGCGCTGCTCGGCACCGGCATCGAGATCGGCTCCGGCCCGACCGATGACGACCGGACCAGCGACCGTCTGGCCGGCGAACATCTGGCCGGTGACGGCCCGGCAGCGCCTGTGCTGGTGAGCGCCGGGGGAGCGGTGGCGCTGCCCGTGCTGGCCCGCCGTACGGTCGCAGCGTCGCTCACCGGGTTCGAGTGGGCCGTCGGCGTCCCCGGCACCGTCGGTGGTGGCGTGCGCATGAACGCCGGGGGGCACGGCTCGGACATGGCGGCATCGCTGGTCGACGTCGACCTGTTCGACCTCCGCCGCGGCGAGCTGGTCACGCTGCCCGCTGCTGCGCTGGGGCTGCGGTTCCGGGGTTCCGACATCGCCGACCACCAGGTCGTCCTCGCCGCTCGGCTCGGACTCGCCCACGGCGATCGCGAGCGGTCCGAGGCCGAGCTCGACGAGGTCGTCCGGTGGCGTCGCGAGCACCAGCCCGGGGGGCAGAACGCCGGCTCGGTCTTCGTCAACCCGGTGCCGGGCGAGGTGACCGCCGGTGCGCTCGTCGATGAGGTAGGACTTCGCGGTATGCGGATCGGCACGGCGCACGTGAGCGAGAAGCACGCGAACTTCATCCAGGCCGACGAGGGTGGGTCCGCGACCGACGTGCGCGCCGTCATCGAGCACGTCCGTGCCGTCGTGGCCGAGCGCACCGGCCATCTGATGCGCAGCGAGGTCCGCCTCGTGGGCTTCCCCGATGTGCCGCCCGACCACCATCGCGGGGTCACCTGGTGAACGAGCCGACCCCACCTCACGGCGACCACGTGCTCCCGTCCGTGCTCGACGAGCTCCGCGCGGCCTTCAGCTCGCGTGACCTTGCTGCGTCGCCCGAGCCGGAGCACGACGAGCCGGAGCACGACGAGCCAGCGCCGGGGCCGGTCGAGCCGCCGGCTTCTCGTCACACGATCAAGATCGGTGGGGACGACGAGCTGCCCGACGCCGTGTACCTCGAGGCACCCGGACCCGCTGCCGAGCGGTCGGCGGCCGAGATGCGCAGCGCGACCGCCGGCACTGGGATCACCGGCGCGGGGATCGCCGGCAGCGCGACCGCCGGTACCAGGATCGTGATCGGTGACGAGCTCGAGGCGTCCGGCGCGTTCGACGCCGTCCAGGCGCCCAGACGCTCGATGGATCCGCGCCTGCGCGCCCGCCGCATCGCCGTCAAGCGTGCCCAGGGTCGCAAGCGGCTGCTCTGGGCCGGTGCGATCGGCGGGGTCGTCCTCGTGGTGGTGGCGGTGCTCGCGGTGTTCGCGTCGTCGCTGTTCGCGGTCGAGGTCATCGACGTCCAGGGTGCGGTGTACTCCGAGGCGCGCTATGGCGAGCAGTTCCAGCGGGTGATCGACGAGATCCAGGGGGAACCGGTGCTGCTGGTCGACACGATGCGCGCCGAGCGCGAGCTCGAGTCGATCCCCTGGGTCGAGCGCGCCTTCGTGCGCACCGATTTCCCGAACCGGGTGGTGATCGACATCCGCGAGCGGCGGCCGCTCGCCACGTACCAGGGTTCCGACCAGCGGTACCGCGTCATCGATGCCGACGGTCGCGTGCTCGACGTCCTCGTGGGCCGACCGGTCGACTACATGCTGCTCAGCGGAGTCGGCCCCGACCTCGAGCCCGGGTCGATGTCGGGCACGCAGTTCGCGCAGGCGGCCCAGATGGTCGGCGCACTGCCGTCCGAGCTCCGGGCCATCACCGAGTCGGCGTCCGTCGACGCGACGACGGGCGACCTCGGGCTCCGGCTCGCCGGAGGGGTCGAGGTGCGCATCGGCACGTTCGATCGGCTCGACGCCAAGCTCGCCCGCCTGCTCCAGCAGGTTCGTGACGGTCTCGACGGCGTCGGCCGCCTCGACGTCTCCACCGACGAGGTGATCGAGACACCGGCCGGCGCTGGCTGACTCTCCATCTCGACATCGACCGCCGCCGCTACCTCGACCCGCGCCTCGATCTCTGGTCGAGGCTTTCGCTGAGCAGGGGTTCCGCGTTTCGGTGCACGGTTCGTGACACAATGCTGGCCAATGCGCGGTTGTGCCGATGGGCTCGACCGCTCGTTACGATCGAACGCACCATGTTGTCCAACCCACGTCACGAAAGCTGGAGGTCACGCTGATGGCCGGCGCACCACAGAACTATCTCGCCGTCATCAAGGTGATCGGCGTGGGTGGCGGTGGCGTCAACGCCGTCAACCGCATGATCGATGCCGGGCTGAAGGGCGTCGAGTTCATCGCCGTCAACACCGACGCGCAGGCGCTGCTCATGAGCGACGCCGACGTCAAGCTCGACATCGGTCGAGACCTCACCCGCGGGCTCGGCGCCGGCAGTGACCCTGAGGTCGGTCGTGCCGCCGCCGAGGCGCACAAGGACGAGATCGAAGAGATGATCAAGGGTGCCGACATGGTGTTCATCACCGCCGGCGAGGGTGGTGGCACCGGCACTGGCGCCGCCCCGGTCATCGCTGAACTGGCACGCAGCATGGGGGCGCTCGCGATCGGCGTGGTCACCAGGCCGTTCAGCTTCGAGGGCCGCCGTCGCGCCGTGCAGGCCGACACCGGTGTCACCAAGCTCAAGGAGAAGGTCGACACGCTCATCGTCATCCCGAACGACCGGTTGCTCACGGTCGCCAACGAAAAGACGAGCGTGCTCAACGCCTTCAAGATGGCCGACGAGGTCCTGCTCCAGGGTGTCTCGGGCATCACCAGCCTCATCACCACGCCGGGTCTCATCAACACCGACTTCGCCGACGTGAAGATGATCCTGTCGAGTGCCGGCTCGGCCCTCATGGGCATCGGTCAGGCCAGCGGCGAGAACCGCGCTGTCGCCGCTGCCAAGGCCGCCATCTCGAGCCCGTTGCTCGAGGCTGCCATCGACGGTGCCCGCGGCATCCTGCTCAACATCACCGGCCCGTCGAGCATGGGCCTGTTCGAGATGAACGCGGCTGCCGAGATCATCCACGGCGTGGCGCACCAGGACGCGAACATCATCTTCGGCACAGTGGTCGACGACGAGATGGGCGACGAGGTCAAGGTCACCGTCATCGCGGCCGGCTTCGACCGGTGGGACGCCGGCGGGCCGAACCAGAAGCCGGGTCTCAAGGCAGTCGAGGCCAAGCCGCCGGCCACGTTGAAGGACCTCTTCGCCGACGAGCCGGCCGACGCGCTCGACGGTGACGACGACTTCGACGTCCCCTCCTTCCTGAAGTGATCGGCGGCCCCGCACCGGGGCTGTTCCCGTCGCTGGGCACCGACGTGCACGTGCGTTTCAGCACGCGTCTCGACGGCGACTTCCACATCGAGCAACCGCGTGCGTCGCTCGACGCCACGCGTCGTGCCTTCGTCGCCCTGCCATGGAGCCAACCCGACGAGGTGCACGGCACCGC
>JBEGOE010000251.1:0-4475 GCA_041182165.1 Actinomycetota bacterium | reverse complement strand
CGCCCGCGCTGAGCCCCGGCGACTCGGGGATCGTGGGCGACGGGGCGCGGCTGGCGCCCCCGCCGCTGTGGTTCCTGGCCGCCTCCGTGCCGGTCGTAGCCGGCGGTCGCGGGCTGGCGCGGCTGGCGGGCAACCACCCGGTGCTCTCGATCGGGGGGTGCCTCGCCGCGCTGGCGGTCCTCGACCTCGCGCGGTTCGGGCTCGACGCCCCGAGCTGGATCGGCTGGATCGGTTTCGGCCTGGCGTGGGTGGTGCCGTGGTTGGCCGGGGGCTGGTGGCGCCACCGGGTGGAGCACGGCGGTCTCGACGAGCGCCGGGTGGGCGCAAGGCTGGCGGTGGTGTTCACGGCGGTGGGCGTCGTGCTCGTGCACGCGTTCGGCTACTCGGCGGCGCTCATCGACGTCGTGCCGGGTGCGCGGTCGAACACCACGCCGCCCACGCTGTACACCGCGGTGGTCGCGCTGTCGCAGGTGGGGGTGCTGCTGGTCGTCGCCCGGGGGCTCGACCGCATGGGGCGACGCTGGCGGCACCTGTGGGACCGGGCGGGCGAGGCCGCGATCGGGGTGTACGCCTGGCATCTGACGGCGTTGGCGCTGTGCGCCGCGGCGATCGCGGTCGGGGTGCCGTCGCCGGTGCGGGTCACGCTCGCCTGGTGGCTCAGCCGCCCGCTGTGGTGGGCAGCGGTGCTGGCGGTCGCGTTCGGTCTGGTGCTGGCCACCGACCGGGTCCGCCGCCGGTTCGGGCGAGCCGGGCCCGGACCCGAGCGCGGCGAGCGAGCCGGGCCGCGCCAATGTCTCGGGGTGATCACCCTGACCGCCGCTGGTGCCGCCGTGGGCCTCGAAGGCCCGCGCGAGACGCCCATGGCCGTGGCGTGGACGGCGCTGTTCGCGATGTCCTGGTGGCTGCTGAGCGAGCCGCGCCGAGCCGGCCCGAGCGAACGGAGGAAGCCCGTCGTCCTGGCTGAGGTCGACCGGCCCGGTGATGGTCGGGGCGACAGGGACAGGCTCGAGTGACGCCGCCTGGTCGTGGCCGGGCAAGCTCGGCGCGACTACTGCACGGCGATGACCGCTTCGGCGGAGTTCGCCCACTGGTGCAGCACGGCCCTCTTTCGGCATGACTGCGTAGTCCTCGGACCCTCCGACGTCGCCCGCCGTGACTCCCCTCGGGTCATGTGCGGCGGTGGCTCAGGAGTGAGATCCAGATCGAGCACCTGCCGAGAGCCGTGCAACGTCGAGACCTCCGAGCGTGTCCAACTCCGAAGACTCACGACTTCTGAGCTGGTCTTTCGTGGCGCCCCCGGCAGGGATCGAACCTGCGACCTGCGGTTTAGGAAACCGTTGCTCTATCCACTGAGCTACGGAGGCGGGACCTCCGCGCGGGGCTCCGCGTGAGGCTCCGCGTGAAGAAACGTGCCAAAGACTACGTGCTCGGCAATCGGATCGAGCTACCGCCGATCCTGGAACGTGAGGTTCTCCCCGTCCGTCAGACGGGGAGAACCTCAGTCGCCTTCGGCGTAGGCGAAGGTTTGGGATTGGGTCACATCGATCTTCGCTAGGCCGTCGCTGATGGCGTTTGTCAGCGACCAAGATCAGGGTCGCGAGCCCGGCGAGCCCCACGCGTCGAAATGTCGAAACCTGCTCATCTCCATTTCCTTCGAATCGTCGTATCGGAAAGGAGCGCGCTTCGCCGCCGGAAATCCGGATGACCGCTCGTCATTGGCCGACCGGGTCGGCCCTCCTGTCCTTCACGTTCCGCGTCAGCATCCCGCTCGGCACCCACCACCGACGGGTCTGAGTGTCGCCCACTGCCGAAGGCCCCGCCGGCTTCACGAGGGCCAACACCTACTGGGTGCTCATCCCCGCCCGGAAACGGCCTTCGGTCTCTGCGTCGCGCACGGCGCGCGGCGGTTCGTCGAGGCGCTCGAGGGTCACCCCGACGATCACCACGGTGCAGGCGGACTGGTGCGGGTACGGCCCGACCGGCGAGCCGGTGTCGACACCGACGTCGAAGGTCTCGCCGCTCATCGAGAACACCACCGGCACCGTCCGCTCGATGCGCTGACGATCGCGCTCGACCCCATCGACCAGCAGCACCAGGCCGCCACCCGCGCCGAAGCCGCCGTCGTACTCGAGGTTCGCCTCCACCTCGTGCCTCCCCGGCGGAAGCGTCGACCCGCGGAGCGTGGTGATGTCGTGACCGAAGCAGTTGTACGTGAAGCACGGCGACCCGTCGTCGAGCCACATCGACCAGCCCGACATGTTCCCACCCTGACAGGCGATCACCCCGACGGCCCGCGGGGCATCGGTGCTGTCGGGGATCACGATCTCGGCGACGATCCTCCACGAGCAGTTCTTCAAGCTCAGCACCGACGACTCCGGCATCCGGACATGCGCGGCCGTGTAGGTCATCCGCTTCGTACCGCCGAGCACGTGCGGCACCGAGTACTCACCGTTGCGAGGAGAGCCGGCGTCGCGCAGCGGGAACACCCCGTGACGACGGGCCTCGTTGTCGAACACGTCGATCAGGCGGGCGAGCACGTCGGGCCGCTGCTCGGCGAGATCGACCGACTGCGAGAAGTCGGTCGTGATGTCGTAGAGCTCCCAGCGCTCCTGCGGGCCGTCGAACTCGTAGCCCTGCATGCGGATCCACGGCACGCGGCCGTGGAAGCACGAGGCCATCCAGCCCTCGTGGTAGATCGCCCGATTGCCGAGGATCTCGAAGTACTGCGTCGTCCGGGTGCTCGGGCCGTCGGCGGCGAAGGTGTACCCCATCGGCACGCCGTGGAGGGGCATCTGCTCGATGCCGTTCACCGTCTGCGGCGGCTGAATCCCCACCGCTTCGTAGATCGTCGGGGCGATGTCGACCACGTGATGGAACTGGCTCCGGAGACCACCGGGAGCGACCCGCCCCGACCACTCGACGGCGAGGCCGTTCCGGGTGCCGCCGAAGTGCGACGCCACCTGCTTCATCCACTGGAACGGCGCGTCGAGCGCCCACGCCCACCCCACGTTGAAGTGGTTCTCGCACCGAGCCGTCCCGAAGTCGTCGATGTGGTCGAGCAGCCATTCGGGGTCCTCGTGCACCCCGTTCTGGAACGACGGGGCGCTCCAGGCGCCGTGCAGCGTTCCCTCCGCCGACGCCCCGTTGTCACCGGAGAGGTAGACGATGAGGGTCTCGGTCCCCCGTTCGGCATCGGCTCGCCGGACCTCGTCGATCACCCGCCCGATCTGGTGCTCGGTGTGGGCGAGGAACCCTGCGAAGCACTCCATCAGGCGTGTGGCCACGGGCCGATACCGCTCGGGGTAGTCCTCCCAGGCCGGGATCTCGGCCGGTCGATGGGTCGACGCCGTCCCCGGCGGGATCACGCCGAGCTCGAGCTGGCGCTGATGGATCTCGTGCCGCAGGGCATCCCACCCACCGTCGAACGCACCGGCGAACCGATCGATCCACTCCTTCGGCACGTGATGCGGGGCATGCACCGCCGGTGTCGAGAAGTAGCAGAACCACGGGCGCGTCGGCGCCGCCACACGGTGCCGCTCGATCCACTCGATGGCGCGGTCGGCGAGGTCGGCGGTGAGGTGGTAGTCGGGCCGCCCGACATGCGGTGCGATCGGCGTCGTCTGGTCGTAGACAGCGGGCTCCCACTGCGACGCCTCCGCCCCGATGATCCCGTAGAAGCGGTCGAAGCCGAGCCCGGTGGGCCAGCGATCGAACGGGCCCGCCGGCCCCTGCTCCCACGACGGGGTCAGGTGCCACTTGCCGAAGCAGCCCGTGGCGTACCCCGACATGCGGAGCACCTGCGCCACGGTGGCGGCCTCCGGCGGGAGGGCCGAGTCGTAGCCGGGGAACGAGTTCGCGATCTCGGTGATACCGCCCATGTGGACGGCATGGTGCTGACGGCCGGTCAGCAGCGCCGCCCTCGTCGGCGAGCACAGCGCCGTCGTGTGGAACTGGTTGTACAGGACCCCTGCATCGGCCACCGACTGGAATGCCGGGGTCGGCACCGGGCCACCGAACGTCGAGAACGAACCGAACCCGACATCGTCGAGCATGATCAGCAGGACGTTCGGCGCCCCCTCGGGGGCGCCGCGCTGCCGGAGCCGGCGGGGCTCGGACTCGGCGAAGAGCCGCCCGGCCCGGCCCTCGAACGGCGGCGTCGACGTGGGCAGCGAGGTCATCGCGCGCCCCTCGGACCCGACGCCGCTGCGAACCCGCGGTGGTCGAGGCAGGCGAAGGCACGCAGGATGTCGGCGGCGTCGCCAGCCACCGAGATCGCCCCGGACGAGATGCCGTCGGCCAGCGTCGTCGCACCGGCGATCACATCGTTCCAATCGGTCCGAGAACAGATGAGCACGGCATCGGCATCGCGGCCGTCGGTCGGGCAGGCGACGTGGTTGCGGAAGTGGAGACCGGCCCGCTCGTCGCCGGCCTCGACCGCCACGTGCGTGTCGACCCCGACCAGCCGCTCCGGCACC
>JBEGOE010000250.1:0-4397 GCA_041182165.1 Actinomycetota bacterium | reverse complement strand
TGCGATCATCGCGGTCATGCGCTCACTGCGGCCCACGGGTCGCGGCGTCGGGGCCGCACTGGCCCACCACGAGGCGGTACGCCTGGCAGCCGCGGCCACCCGACCGTGGCAGCCCGGCGACGAGGTGGCCGCACCGCTGTCGCTGTACCGCACGCAGGTCGAGCCCGACTGGGTCGACTACAACGGTCACATGACCGAGGCGGCCTACCTCACCGCCGCCGGCTGGGCGTCCGACGCCCTGTTCCGATACATCGGCGACGACGAGGCGTACCGGGCGGCGGGCCACAGCTTCTACACCGTCGAGACGCACATCGTGTACCTGCTCGAGCTCGACCTCCACGACCCGTTGGCCATCGACACCCACGTTCTGGGAGTCGACGCGAAGCGCGTCCACCTGGTGCACGTCCTGTGCCACGGCAGCACCGGCGTCACGGTGGCCACCTGCGAACAGATGCTCGTGCACGTCGACACGAACGCCGGACGGTCCTCGCCGATCCTTCCCGATGTGGCCGCCGCACTCACCGCCATCGCCCGGTCACACGAATCACTGCCGGCGCCCCCGCAGGTGGGCGCCGTCATGCGCATGCCACCGCCACGCGTCGCCGACACAGCAGCGCGCTGAACCCCTGAACCCACCCGAGCACCAGGAGCACCCATGGACTTCCAGCTGTCGAACGAGCACGAGATGATCGTCGACACCGTGCGCGCCTTCACCGAGAAGGAGCTGATCCCGCACGAGGAGCTCGTCGAGCGGCTGGGCACCGTGCCCGACGAGCTGGTCCGACAGATCAAGGACCGCTCGCTCGCTGCCGGCATCTACGCGGCGAACATGCCCGCCGAGCTCGGCGGTGGCGGGCTCGACACGTTCGGCACGACGCTCGTCGACCGCGAGCTCGGTGTCACCTCCTACGCGCTGCAGTACATCGTCGCCCGGCCGTCGAACATCCTGCGCGCCTGCACGGGTGACCAGATCGAGGAGTACCTGCTGCCCACGATCAGGGGCGAGCGGGTGGACTGCATGGCGATGAGCGAGCCCGACGCCGGCAGCGACGTCCGCGGCATGAAGTGCACCGCCGTGCGCGACGGCGACGACTATGTCATCAACGGCACCAAGCACTTCATCAGCCACGCCGACCTCGCCGACTACGTCATCCTCTACGCGGCGAGCGGCGAGGAGCAGACGAGCCGCGGGCCGAAGAAGCTGATCACCGGCTTCCTCGTCGACTTCGACACCCCCGGCTGCGACGTGATCGACGGATACCGGTGCGTCTCGAACCGCGGGTACCACAACCTGATCATCAACTTCGACGACTGCCGCGTGCCCGTCGGCAAGATCCTGGGCGAGGAGCACCGGGGCTTCGACGCGGTGAACGAGTGGCTCGGCTCGACCCGGCTGCAGGTGGCCGCCGTGTGCGTCGGGCGTGCCCGCCGGGCGCTCGGCATCGCCACCGAGTGGGCCGCCACGCGCGAGCAGTTCGGCCAGCAGATCGGCAAGTTCCAGGGCGTGTCGTTCAAGCTCGCCGACATGCAGACCCAACTCGAGGCCGCCGAACTGCTCACGCTGCGCGCTGCCTGGAAGGACGCACGGGGTACGGTGACCGACCCGGAGATCGCGATGGCGAAGGTCTTCGCCAGCGAGATGTGCCAGATGGTCACCGACGAAGCCATCCAGATCCTCGGTGGCATGGGCCTGATGGACGAGCTGCCCCTCGAACGGATGTGGCGCGACACCCGCGTCGACCGCATCTGGGACGGCACCTCCGAGATCCAGCGCCACATCATCTCGCGGGCCATGCTGCGCCCGTTCGGCGGCTGACGAGCCGTGGGCGTGCTGCAGCGGCTGCTGGCACCGCAGTCGATCGCCGTGATCGGTGGCGCTCCTGCCGAGCGCGTGGTCGCGCAGTGCCTCAAACTGGGGTACTCGGGCCAGATCTGGCCGGTGCACCCGACCCGACCCGACATGGCAGGCATCGAGTGCGTCGCGTCGGTCGACCTGCTGCCGGGCACTCCCGATGCGGTCTTCATCGGTGTGAACCGGCATGCGACCGTCGAGGTGATGCGATCGTTGGCTGCCGTGGGCTCAGGCGGTGCCGTCTGCTACGGGTCCGGGTTCGCCGAGTCGGGCGAGCTCGGGCTGCAGGACGATCTGATCGATGCAGCGGGTGCCGTGCCGTTCTTCGGGCCCAACTGCTACGGCTTCCTCAACGCGTTCGACCGTGTGGCGCTCTGGCCGGACGAGCACGGGCTGGTGCCGCTCGAGGCCGGTGCAGCGATCGTGTCGCAGAGCGGCAACGTCGGGTTGAACCTCACCTTCCAGCAGCGAGGCCTGCGGCTGGGAGCGATGATCACCGTCGGCAACCAGGCGTGCCTCGGCACCGAGGACGCCATGGATGCGCTGCTCGACGACCCACGCGTCACGTCGATCGGGCTGTTCATCGAGGCGGTCAAGGACCCGCAGCGGTTCGCCGAGGTCGCCCGACGCGCCCACGACCAGGCCGTGCCGATCGTGGCGCTGCAGACGGGCCGCTCGTCCACCGGGGCGAGCATCGCCGCGTCGCACACCGGCGCCATGGCCGGCCGGGCGTCGTCGTACGACGCCCTCTGCGCCCGCAGCGGCATCGCCACGGTTCGCACGCCGACCGAGCTGGTCGAGGCCCTGAAGCTCCTCGACCGGGGTGGACCGCTCGCCGGGTACCGGGTGGTGTCGCTCAGCTGCTCGGGCGGCGAAGCATCGCTCGTGGCCGACCGGGCCGAGTCGACCGACCTCGTCTTCGACCGATTCGACGACGACCACCGCGCCCGCATCGAGGCGACGTTGGGTGACGAGCTCGTCACGGTCTCGAACCCGTTCGACTACCACACCTTCATGTGGGGCGACCGTGACGCCATGGCCCGCTGCTTCACCGCCGTCATGGAGGGCGACCAGGACGTGACGATGCTGGTCCTCGACGCACCGACCGCGTCCGGGAACGACGCGTCGTCGTGGATGCCGGCGATTGACGCGTTGGGTGATGCAGCCGTGGCCACCGGCGGCCGTGCCGTGGTGGTGGCCACGCTGCCCGAATGCCTCGACATGCGGTTCCGCGACCACATCACCGGTCGCGGGCTCACCCCGCTGCTCGGGCTCACCGAGGCACTGGCGGCTCTCGACGCCGCAGGGTTCGCCGGCACACCGCCAGGCCCGATGCACGCCCCGGTCACCGCGCCCCCGGCGACGCGGATGGTCGACGAGGCGGCAGCCAAAGCCCGCCTCCGCTACCTCGGCCTTCCCGTGCCGGAGGGCCGGATGGTGCTACGCGACGGCGTCGCCGCAGCGGCGGCCGAGGTCGGGTACCCCATCACGGTGAAAGGTCTCGGCATCGCACACAAGAGCGAGGTGGGTGCCGTGAAGGTCGGCATCCCGGACGAACCGGCGCTCCTCGCCGTCGTGGCATCGATGTCGGACGAGATGGTGCGGTTCCTCGTCGAGGCCACGGTCACCGACGTGGTGGCCGAGGTGCTCGTCGCCGTGCGACGCGACCCACCGGTCGGCTGGCTGGTCACCCTGGGCTTCGGCGGCGTGAACACCGAGGTCTGGCAGGACGTCACCCATCTGCTCGCACCGGTCACTGCGAACGAGGTCGTGGCCGCGCTCGCCCGGCTGCGGAGCGCGCCGCTGCTCACCGGTTTCCGCGGCCGTCCGTCCGCCGACATCGGCGCGTTGGCCGACCTCGTCGTCTCCATCGTCGACACCGTCGTCGGCACCTCTGCGGTCGAGGTCGAGCTGAACCCCGTGCTGGTCGGCCGCCGCGGCGCCACGATCGTCGATGCCCTGTGGGTCGAGGAGGTCCCGGCATGACCGCACTCGTCATCACCGTCGTCGATGGCGTCGCCGGGGTCACGATCGACCGACCGAAGGCGAACGCCATCGACGCAGCCACGAGCATTGAAATGGGCGAGGCGTTCCTCGCGTTCGAGGCCGACCCCGCCGTCCGCGTGGTCATCGTCACCGGCGCGGGCGAGCGCTTCTTCTCCGCCGGGTGGGACCTGAATGCCGCCGGTGGCGGCGAGTCGTTCGACGAGGACTGGGGCGCCGGCGGGTTCGGCGGGTTCCCCGATCTCCCGAACCGCACCAAGCCGGTCATCGCCGCGGTGAACGGCATGGCTGTGGGCGGCGGCTTCGAGATCGCGATGGCGGCCGACCTGATCGTCGCCGCCGACCACGCCCAGCTCTTCCTACCGGAGGCAGCGCTCGGCATCCTGCCCGACGCAGGCAGCGTGCGCCTGCCGCAGTTGCTGCCGGCGCACATCGCCCGCGAGATGCTGCTCACCGGTCGGCGGATGGGAGCCGACGAGGCAGCTCGGTGGGGGCTCGTGAACCGCGTGGTACCGGGCGCGGAACTGCTCGACGCCGCGCC
>JBEGOE010000249.1:0-3024 GCA_041182165.1 Actinomycetota bacterium | reverse complement strand
CCGCCGTGCGGGTGCTCGACGAGGCGACGTCATCGGTCGACGCGCACACCGAGGTCCGCCTCACCCGCGCGCTCGACAAGCTCGCGACGGGCCGCACCACGATCTCGATCGCGCACCGGCTGTCGACCGCGGCACGAGCCGACCGCGTGCTGGTGCTCGACCACGGTCGCCTCGTGCAGGACGGCCCGCACGACCAGCTGCTGCTGCAGAACGGCCCCTACGCCCGCATGTACGAGAGCTGGGTCGCCGCCACCACCGCCGGTTGACCGGGCCGCAGAGGACCGGGCCTCAGCGGGTGGTGTCGACGAGGACCTTGATGGCGCTGGACGGGTCGTCGGCCAGTTGCTCGATCGCTGCGGGCAGTTCGGCGAGGCTGACGGTCTTGTCGTGGAGCGCATCGACGTCGACCAGGCCGTCGGCGATGAGGTCGATCACCTCACCGAACTCGTGGTTCGTGTAGCCCAGCGAGGCGGTCACGTTGACCTCCTTGATGAGCCACGTGTGGGGCGAGATGGTGGCCGCGCCGCTGGCGAGTCCCACGATGTTCACCCGGCCACCGCGACGGACGATGTCGACCGCCTGCTGGATGGTGGAGGGCACGCCGGCGCACTCGAACACGAGGTCGGCACCGGTCCGGCCGAAGCGCTCGGTGGCCTCGGCCGGCGTCAGCGCCTCGTTCGCCCCGACGGCGAGCGCCAGCGCTCGCCGGTGCACGGACGGCTCGATCGCCACGATGTGCGAAGCCCCGCGGGCCGTCGCGCACTGCAGGGTGAGCAGGCCGATCGGGCCGCAGCCCTGGATGACCACGGTCTCGCCGCTGCGGGGCAGCGAACGGTCGACGGCGTGGAGCGCCACGGTGGTGGGCTCGACCACACCGGCCTGGTCGTCGGTGATCGGCGCCGTCACCTGCACGAGGCGGGCGGCAGGCACGGCGATGCGCGGAGCGAAGCCGCCGTGCTTCGGGGCGAGGGGGTCGCGCCCGATCATGCCGAGGAACGCGACCGTGCAGAACGCCGGCCGGCCCACCTGGCATTCGTTGCAAGCGCCGCACGGGGGTGCGATGGCAGCGACCACGCGGTCGCCCTCGTGCACGTTCGTGACGCCTGCACCGACGGCGCCGACGATGCCGACCCACTCGTGCCCGCAGATCGCGGGGTTGTACGGGCCGGGCCCGAGGAACCCGTGCAGGTCGGTGCCGCAGATGCCGCAGCGGCTGATGTGCACGACCGCCAGGTCGGGCCCGGCCTCGGGCTCGGGCATCTCGACGAGCTCGAATCGGCGGGGTGCAGTGACGAGTCCCGCCAGCATCAGGCGCCGTCCTCGTCGGCGGGCTCCTTGGCCCACTCGATGCCACGGCGCAGGAGGGTGTGGAACTCGTCGAGCTCCCACGAGCCGCGCTCGATGTTCGGCCAGTACATGCCGTTGAACGGTGGCGCCACCATGTCGTAGTGGCTGCGGCAGTGGCCGAGGGTGAAGTACAGCACCGTGCCGACGCCGAGGCGTCGGCGGTACATGACGTACCGCGGCTCGTCGACGGGCCAGTCGCTCTCGGCGAACCCCGCGCCCGTGTTGCCGCTCCAGCGGGTCTCGAGCAGCGGCTCGAGCTCGCCGTGGAGCTCGCTGAGGTACAGCTCGTCGTTGGCGTGGAACGGCTCGATGTCGGCGACCATCGGGTCGTGCACCGCGCTCGGTGACACCGTGACCAGGTAGGGCTCGATGGGCGGGTGCGACAGGAACTGGCTGCCGAGGGTGTCGGCGAACACGGGAAAGGCGCGGGGTGTCGTGAACGGGCCCTTGCCCATCTCGACCGGTGGCTCGATGGCCGAGTTGGTGCCGTGCAGCGCGAACCAGCGCCCACCTCGCTCGACCCAGCTGCGCAGCACCTCCTGTGCCGCCTCGGTGGGCCGCACGTTGCAGGTGTACGAGATGAGGATGTCGGCGGCGTCGATGACGTCGAGGTCCTCGTAGTCGGAGGCGACGGTGGTGCGGATCTCCTCGTGCTCGGCCAACAGCTGCAGGAGCTGGAGCCGCGCATAGTCGAAGTCGTGCCACCAGCCGCCGCACACGAGATGGGCGTTGATCCGGCGTGTCATCGGACGGCTCCGGTCAGAAATCGATGCGCTTGGTGTAGCCGCCGTCGATCGTGACGTTGGCACCCGTGATGAGCGAGGCCGCGGGCGACGCGAGGAACGCGATCGTGTTGGCGATCTCGCGGGGCTCGCCGAGACGCTTCAGCGGCATCTTGGCGACGGTGGCGTCGTAGAACGCCTCCATGTGGGTCTTGATCGTGTCCCAGTTGCCACCCTCGAAGAACACCGGGCCGGGCGACACGATGTTGACGCGGATGCCCTTGGAGGCGAGCGACTGCGAGAGGTTGCTGGCGTAGGCCGTCATGGCCGCCTTCATCGGGCCGAAGCTGCCGGGCCCGGCGAACTCCTCCTGCGCGGCGATCGACGACAGGCACACGATGGCGCCGCCACCGCCGGCCTCCATCGCCGGCACGATCACCTCGGCGGCGCGGGTGAGGCCGAAGACGTCGAGCTCGAGGTTGTTCCTCCAGCCCGCCTCGCCCTTGCCGCTGGCGCCGGACACGTTGTGGACGAAGATGTCGCAGCCACCGAGCTCGTCGATGGCCGACTGCAACCAGCCCTTGTAGGCATCGGCATCGGTGAGGTCGACGCCTGCGCCGACGACCTTGTGGCCGTGCTTGCCGAGTGCCTCGACGGCTGCCGAGACGTCGCCGCGGGCGCAGATGGCGACGTCGGCGCCCTCTTCCGCGAGCAGGTCGGCGGTCGCGAAGCCGAGGCCCCGCTTGCCACCCGTGATGATTGCCTTCTTGCCGGCGAGACCGAGATCCATGGTGTACCCCCACTAAAAGTTGCGAACGAGGCGGAGCATAGGGTGCGACCATGTCCCACCGACGACTTGCACGGACCTCCCCATGAACCCCGATCCCAGCAGCAGCAGCGCCGCCCGCGTCGCCATCGTCACCGGAGCCGGGTCGGGTATCGGCCGGGCGACGGC
>JBEGOE010000248.1:0-3731 GCA_041182165.1 Actinomycetota bacterium | reverse complement strand
CGCCGAGAGCACACGGCCCTCGGGCATCGTCGGCATGTGGGCCAAGGTCGCCTGCTTCTTCAGGCGCTTGTGCAGCTTGCCGATCCGCCAGCCACCCGTGAGGTCGTACATCCACATCGCCGAGCCGAGGGCGCGTGCGACCTTGCGGTTCACGACGCTCTTGGTGTCGTCGCCGACCTTCGGCGGCCGGCCCAGGATCGGGATCATGAACGGCAGCACGCTGACGAGGTGCGGCGCGTTGCGGCGCAGCCGCGGGCGCTCGCGTAGCGCCTCGTACACGAGGCGGACGTCGCCCTGCTGCAGGTATCGGAGCCCGCCGTGCACCAGCTTCGAGCTCTTCGACGAGGTGCCGGAGGCGAAGTCGTCACGCTCGACCAGCGCCGTGCGAAGACCGCGCGAGACGGCATCGAGCGCCACGCCCACGCCCGTGATCCCGCCGCCCACGACGACCACGTCGAACGTGTCGTGCTGCAGCCGACGGAGCATCTCGGCTCGTCTGAAGTCGGGGGTCTCATGTCGGGCGGGGGAGGACATCGGTGCGCATGGTAGGGGAGGACCGCCCGCGGCTGTCGGGTGGGGTGCCATGGCCATCGCCTCGACTTGCCAACGACCGCATGATGTGGTTGGTTACCGTGCATGCGTGGCCCCGCGCCCGATGTGCACCCTGGTCACGGCCTCCCACCCATCCATCACACACAAAGGAGCACGTCATGAGCCTCCACGGCACCAAGACCCACGAGAACCTGAAGGAAGCCTTCGCCGGCGAGAGCCAGGCCAACCGCCGTTACCTGTGGTTCGCCCAGAAGGCCGACGTCGAGGGCTACCCCGACGCTGCCGCGCTCTTCCGCTCGGTCGCCGAGGGCGAGACCGGCCACGCGCACGGCCACCTCGAGTTCCTCGCCCAGGTGGGCGACCCCGCCACCGGCGAGCCGATCGGCGAGACCGAGGACAACTTCCGGGCGTCGATCGCCGGCGAGACCTACGAGTACACCCAGATGTACCCGGGCTTCGCCAAGACCGCCCGCGACGAGGGCCTCACCGAGATCGCCGACTGGTTCGAGACGCTCGCACGCGCCGAGAAGAGCCACGCCGGCCGCTTCCAGCAGGGCCTCGACGCCCTGAGCTGACCGCAGATCGGGCGGACCGGCCCTGTTCGGGGGCCGGTCCGCGCGAGACTGAGAACGCCATGACCATCACCTACGACCCGAAGCACCCGAAGTACCTCGACGAGGCCGACGTCCGCGACGAGCTCACACGTGTCTACGACCTGTGCCACGGCTGCCGGCTGTGCTTCAAGTTCTGCACCTCGTTCCCGACGCTGTTCGAGTTCATCGACCGCCACGACGACCAGGACGCGGGCCGCCTCACGCCGGCCCAGCAGGACCAGGTCATCGACGAGTGCTTCCAGTGCAAGCTCTGCTACATCAACTGCCCCTACATCCCCGAGCTGCACGAGTGGAAGCTCGACTTCCCCCGGCTCATGCTGCGTGCCGATGCGATGCGCCACGAGACCAAGCAGATCAGCGCCCGCGACCGCCTCACGACCGAGGTGATGGGCCGCACCGACCTGATGGGCAAGATCGCCACCACCACCGCACCGCTCGCGAACAAGGTCGTCGCCGCCCCGGCAGGCAGCCTCGTGCGCAAGGCCGTCGAGAAGGTCACCGGCGTGTCGAGCGTTCGGCTCCTGCCCCCGTACGCCAGGGTCCGCTTCTCCACATGGTTCAACCGGCGCCCCAAGCTGCGCATCACGAAGCGTCAGGGCCGCGTCGCCGTCTTCCCCACCTGCCTCGTCGAGTATCAGCAGCCCGCCATCGGCCAGGACCTCGTGAAGGTGTACGAACGTAACGGCATCGAGTGCACCCTCGCCGAGGGTGCCGGATGCTGCGGTGCGCCCTTCCTGCACAGTGGTGACCTCGACCAGTTCACGTCGATCGCCGAGAAGAACGTCAGGGCGCTCGCTGCCGCCGTGCGCAAGGGGCAGGACATCGTCGTGCCCCAGCCCACGTGCGGGTACGTCCTCAAGAAGGACTACGTCGACTACGTCGGCAACGACGATGCACGCCTCGTCGCTGCGCACACCTTCGACTCGTCCGAGTACCTCATGAAGGTGCACAAGGGCGAGGGCACCACCCTCGACACCGACTTCAACGGCCAGGTGCCGGGCACGGTCACCTACCACACGCCTTGCCACCTCAAGGCCCAGAACATCGGCCTCAAGAGCCGCGACCTCATCAAGCTCACGGGTGCGAAGGTGAAGCTCGTGCAGCAGTGCTCCGGCATCGACGGCATGTGGGGCCTGCGCGCCGAGAACACCGACATCTCGATCCCCATCGCCCGCAAGCTCGGCGACGAGATCCGCAAGGCTGCCGGTGACGTCGTCGCCGGTGACTGCAACCTCGCCAACACGGCGATCGCCGAGCAGACCGGTGACATGCCCCTGCACCCGCTGCAGCTCATCGCCCGCGCCTACGGCATCCCGCACGAGCCCTCCCGCTGATGTCGCGCAAACTGACCCTCGACGACATCGTCGACGTCCGCGCCTACGAGCGTGAGCGTGCGACGCTGCGCGACCGTGTCATCGCGCTCAAGCAACGACGCCGGCTCGCTGTCGGGACGATCATCTCGGTCATGTTCGAGAACCGCGACACGATGCGGCACCAGATCCAGGAGATGGCCCGGGTCGAGAAGCTCGTCACCGACGAGGCCATCCAGGAAGAGCTCGACGTCTACAACCCGATGGTCCCCGAGCCGGGCCAGCTCTGCGCCACCGTGTTCATCGAGCTCACCGACGACGAGCAGATGCTGCGTTGGCTGCCCCGTCTCGTCGGCATCGAGCGCAGCTTCTTGTTCCGTCTCCCCGATGGGAGCGAGATCCGGTCCATCACCGACGAACAGCACGAGTCGCAGCTCACCCGCGCCGACGTCACGGCCGCGGTGCACTACATCCGCTTCGAGCTCGGCCCCGAGCAGGTGGCGGCCTTCGACGGTCGCGTCATGCTGGTCGCCGATCACCCGAACTACCACGAAGAGATCGAGTTGCTGCCCGAGACCGTGGCCGAGCTGCGTTCGGATCTCCTGCCCTGATCCGCACTCGGTGAAATTGCCTCTGGTCAACCACCCTTTTCTGCACCTAGATTGACCAAAAGTTGAGGTGAAGGACCTCGACCCTCAGTCGATCACGGGGGATCCAGTCGTGTCCGTCAAAGCGATCGTGTGGCGGGAGCTCGGGGCATGCCGCGGCCTCGAACCGAGCATGTTCTACCCGGACGACGAGGACGACGCCGGGGAGGCGAAGGCCGTGTGCGCGAGCTGCGACGTCCGCGTCGCCTGCCTCGAGCACGCCCTGTCGATCCGCGAGAAGCAGGGTGTCTGGGGCGGCGCCACCGAACGTGAACGCCGACGGATCATCCGCCAGCGCCGCCGCACTGCCTAGCCTCGGTGATGTGAGTGAACTCGACGAACACGGTGGATGGCCAGCGCTCCTGACGGAGCTGCTCGACCGACGTGACCTGTCTGCGGCCCAAGCCCGGGCCGCGATGGCCACCATCCTCTCCGGCCATGCCACGCCGGCCCAGCTCATCGCGTTCGTCGTGGCGCTGCGGGCCAAGGGCGAGACGCCCGAGGAGGTCTCTGGGCTGCTCGACGCCGTGCTCGAGGTCGCCACGCTGGTGCCGCTGCCGGCCGAGCTGCGCGACACAGCGGTCGACGTCGTCGGCACCGGCGGCGAC
>JBEGOE010000247.1:0-7015 GCA_041182165.1 Actinomycetota bacterium | reverse complement strand
GATCGGGCAGCGCCCCCGTGCTGGTGCTCGACGACGTGCTGAGCGAGCTCGACGTCGAACGGGCGACCGCGCTGCTCGGCCATCTGCCACCGGGTCAGGTCGTGCTGACGACGGCGTCGGCCCTGCCGGATGCTGCTCGGCCCGATGCCATCGTCCGGATCGTGGCCGGTACGGTGGCCGGCGAGTGAGCCGTGACCCCATCCCGCTCGGCGAAAGCCTCACCGGCGTCGTCCGGTCCCTACGCGGCCCCGAGCCGACCGGTTCGTCCTCGACCGCCGCGACCATGGGCGGTGTCTTCGGCAAGTGGCAGGACGCCGTGGGTGAGGCGGTGGCGCGCCACGTGCAGCCGGTGAAGCTCGACGGCACACGGCTCGTGGTCGAGGTCGACGATCCGGCGTGGGCGACCCAGTTGAAGTTCCTCGAGGCGAACCTGCGCGATCGCCTCCTCGAGGTCACCGGCGCGCGCATCGAGCACTTCGACGTCAGGGTGAAGCGCTCCGGTCGTTGAGTCGCCCCGGCCCTGGTCGGACACCCTGCCGCGGCCCGTTCGGGTGCGAGGGCGTCCACCGTTGCGTCACACCCCCACGGTAGGATGCAGGTACTTCGCGACCACGGCTGCTGCGCCTCCGGCGCCACCTTCCGCAGCCCGGTTGTCGCCGCCATCACCGCAGGTCACCGCCTGTTTCCTGCCGAACGATCGAGGTGTGCGTGTCTGCTGACACCAACAAGCCACAGGGCAATTACAACGCCGATGCCATCCAGGTGCTCGAGGGGCTCGACCCCGTCCGCAAGCGCCCTGGCATGTACATCGGTTCCACCGGTCTCCAGGGCCTCCACCACCTCATCTGGGAGGTCGTCGACAACTCCGTCGACGAGGCGATGGCGGGGTTCTGCACGCGCATCGGTGTCACCCTGCTGGCCAACGGTGGCTGCCGTGTCGACGACAACGGTCGCGGCGTGCCGGTCGACCCGTTCGTCAACGGCCCGCACAAGGGCAAGAGCGCGGCCGAGGTCGTGCTCACCGTGCTTCACGCCGGCGGCAAGTTCGGTGGCGAGGGCTACAAGGTGTCCGGTGGCCTCCACGGTGTGGGCGTCAGCGTCGTGAACGCGCTCAGCGAACGGCTGCTCATCGAGATCGACCGCAACGGCAAGCGGTATCAGCAGGAGTACGCGAAGGGCGGCAAGCCGCAGGGCAAGCTCGCCGAGGCGGGCCCCACGCCGCCGCGTGGGCGCACCACGGGCACGTCCGTCAGCTTCTGGCCGGACCCCAGCATCTTCGTGGCCGAGGGCACCGAGTTCGTCGCCCGTACCGTCCTCGAGCGGCTGCAGACCATGGCCTTCCTGAACAAGGGCCTCGAGATCGTCTTCACCGACGAGCGCGAGGGCCGCGAGCAGGAGATGACGTACCAGTACAAGGGCGGCATCGTCGACTTCGTCAAGCACCTCAACGCCTCGAAGGAGGCGTTGTTCAGCAAGGTTGCCCACTACGAGGACGAAGACACCGAGGGCGGCCAGACCCTCGATATCGCCCTGCAGTGGAACACCGGTTACCACGAGGGGATCCACGGCTACGCCAACGGCATCTCCACCGTCGAAGGCGGCATGCACGTCGAGGGCTTCAAGACGGCGCTCACCAGCGTGGTCAACAAGTACGCCCGTGCGAAGAACCTGCTGAAGGAGAAAGACGAGAACCTGCTCGGCGAGGACATCCGCGAGGGCATCACCGCGATCGTGTCGGTGAAGCTGCGCGAGCCTCAGTTCGAGGGTCAGACGAAGGCCAAGCTCGGCAACGTCCCGATGCGGTCGTTCGTGCAGAAGGCCACCAACGAGCGCCTGGCCGAGTGGCTCGAGGAGAACCCTGCCGAAGCGAACCGCCTGGTCAAGAAGGCACAGTCGGCTGCGCAGGCCCGCATGGCTGCCAAGAACGCCCGCAACGCCATCCGCCGCAAGACGGCGCTCGGCGGTGCCGGCATGCCGGACAAGCTGAAGGACTGCACCAGCGGCAACCCCGCCGAGAGTGAGCTGTTCATCGTCGAGGGCGACTCCGCCGGCGGCACGGCGCTCGATGCGCGCGACCCGCGCACGCAAGCGATCCTGCCCATCCGCGGCAAGATCCTCAACGTCGAGCGAGCTCGCCTCGACAAGATGCTGAAGAACAACGAGATCCAGGCGCTCATCACCGCGATCGGTGGCGGCGTCGGTGACGAGTTCGACAGCGCCAAGGCCCGCTACCACAAGGTGATCGTGCTGGCCGACGCCGATGTCGACGGCAGCCACATCCGCACCCTGCTGCTCACGTTCTTCTACCGGCAGATGCGGTCCATGGTCGAGGCCGGCTTCGTGTACATCGCCCAGCCGCCGCTGTACTCCACCGAGATCGGCAAGGAGAAGACCTACCTCAAAGACGACGTGGCCAAGGCCCGCTTCCTCGAGGAGCGTCCGAACCACAAGAAGGAGTTCCAGCGCCTGAAGGGCCTCGGCGAGATGGACTGGGAGGAGCTGCGCTCGACCACCATGTCGTCGGTCACGCGCACCCTGCTGCAGGTGACCGTCGAGGAGGCCGCGCTGGCCGACGAGATCATGAGCGTGCTCATGGGTGACGACGTCGACCTCCGCAAGCAGTTCATCACCACCAACGCCCGCGACGTGAGGAACCTCGACTTCTGATGAGTGACACCCCCGACACCCCCACCCCCGACGACGATCCGTCGCTGTCCATCCAGCCCGTCGCGCTTCAGGACGAGATGGAGCGCAGCTTCCTCGACTACGCGATGTCGGTCATCATGTCGCGGGCACTCCCCGACGTGCGCGACGGCCTGAAGCCGGTGCACCGCCGCATCATCTGGGACATGGAGGAGCAGGGCTTCCGCCCCGACCGTCCCTTCGTGAAGTCGGCGCGCGTCAGCGGCGACACGATGGCCAAGTACCACCCGCACGGAGACGGCGCCATCTACGACGCCCTCGTGCGCATGGCCCAGCCGTTCTCGCTGCGCCACCCGCTCATCGACTTCCACGGCAACTACGGCTCTCCCGACTTCGGTCCCGCCGCTTCGCGCTACACCGAGTGCCGCCTGCATCCGCTGGCGATGCAAATGCTGGCCGACATCGACGAAGAGACCGTCGACATGATCGCCACCTACGACGGCAGCCGCACCGAGCCGGTCGTGCTGCCCGCTCGATTCCCGAACCTGCTGGTCAACGGCAGCCAGGGCATCGCGGTGGGCATGGCCACCAACATCCCTCCGCACAACCTCGGCGAGGTCATCGACGCGACGATCCACCTCATCGACAACCCGGCCGCCGACTCCGACGAGCTGATGCAGTTCGTGAAGGGCCCCGACTTCCCCACGGGCGGCAGCATCCTCGGCCGCGCCGGCATCATGGACGCCTATCGCACCGGGCGCGGCAGCATCAAGATGCGCGCCACCGCCACCATCGAGGAGACCCGTCGTGGCGGGTACCAGATCGTGGTCACCCAGCTGCCGTACCAGACGAGTTGCTCGTCGATCGCGGCCCGTATCAAGGAGCTGGTCGACAGCGGCGAGCTCGAGGGCATCAGCGACCTGAACGACGGTTCGTCGGGCGGCAAGACAAACCTCGCCATCGGCCTCAAGCGCGACGCCAACCCCAACGTCGTGCTCAACAACCTCTACAAGATGACGCAGCTCCAGACCAGCTTCGGCGTCAACATGGTGGCGCTCGTCGATGGCGTACCGCGCACGCTGAACCTCGCCGACGCCCTGAACGGCTACATCCGCCACCAGGTCGAGGTCGTCACCCGGCGCACCCAGTACCGACTTCGTCGAGCGAACGAGCGGGCGCACAAGGTCGAGGGTCGCCTCAAGGCGCTCAACGTCATCGACCAGATCATCGCCCTCATCCGCAGCAGCGAAGATGCCGGTGCCGCCAAGGAAGCGCTCATGGTCGCGCCGTTCGAGTTCAGCGAGATCCAGGCGATCGACATCCTCGACATGCAGCTCCGTCAGCTCACCCGGCTCAGCCGCATCGACCTCGAGCGCGAGGCCGAAGAACTGCGCGAGCGCATCCTCGAGCTGCAGAGCATTCTCGACGACCCCGCCAAGCTGCGCGGTGTCATCAAGACGGAGATGAGCGCCATCAAGGACGAGTTCGCCACGCCTCGCGTGTGCGAGATCACCTTCGACAGCGGTGACATGCGCATCGAGGACCTCGTCGACGACAAAGAGCTCGTCATCGTCATGACCGAGGCGCAGTACGTCAAGGCCGTGTCGGCCGCCAGTTTCAAGACCCAGGGTCGCGGTGGCAAGGGCGTCAGCGGCGCGCGGATGAAGTCCGACGACATCGTGCGCAACGTCATCTTCACGACAGCGCACGCCTTCCTGTTGTTCTTCAGCAACCGCGGCCGTGTCTACCGCCTGCGGGCGATGGACATCCCCGAGCGCGAGCGCACGGCGAAGGGCATGCCGATCGTCAACCTCCTGCCTCTGCAGGCCGGCGAGACGATCCAGGCGATCATCGACACACGCGACTTCGCAGCCGAGCGCTTCCTGTTCTTCGCCACGCGCAACGGTGTCGTGAAGAAGACCTCGATCGACGAGTACGACAACGGTCGTCGTGACGGGCTCATCGCGTTGAACCTGCGCGACGGCGACGAGCTCGTCCGTGTCATCGAGACCACCGGCGGCGACGACATCTTCATGGTCAGCAAGTCCGGCATGACGATCCGCTTCAGCGAGGACGAGGTGCGCGCCATGGGCCGTGCCGCCTCGGGTGTCCGTGGCATGAAGCTGAAGCCGAACGACACGGTGGTCAGCGTCGACCTCGCCAAGGACGACACATCGATCCTCATGATGACCGAGCTCGGGTTCGGCAAGCGCGTGCAGCTCGACAAGTTCAACCGTCAGTCTCGTGGCGGCCAGGGCGTGAAAGGCATCAAGTTCGTCCGCAACAAGGGCAACAGCGTGGTGGCCGCGTTCATGGTCGGCGACGAGGACGAGATCGTGGCGGTCGCCTCCGGTGGCACCACCATCCGCCTCGGCGTCCGCAACATCAGGCACATCGGCCGCGATGCGACCGGTGTGTCGATCATGAACATCCCCGATGGGCAGAGCCTGGCCTCGGTGGCCCTGATCCTCGCGCAGGACGACGACGAGTGATCCTGGGGCCGGTGGCCGTGCGCGGCTGCTGACCCTCTTCCGTTCGCGCTTCGGCGCCTTCTCGTGTGGGTCGCCACGCCGTAGGTCAGCCTGACGAACCGAGGTGTCACATGCGCGAGACGAGGGTCGATCGTGGGTCGTCGGTGGTGCTCGTCGCCGCGGTGATCGTGCTGGCCGGGCTGATGGCGCTCGCCGTCGCCGAGCTGTCTGTGGCGGCCGCTCAGCGTGCGCGTGCGCAGACTGCCGCCGATGCCGCGGCCCTCGCCGGTGTGTCCGGGGGGCGCGCAGCCGCCTCGCGGCTCGCAGCGGCCAATGGCGGCGCGTTGCGGTCGTTCGTGCGCTCCCGACACCCCGCAGCGATCACCGTCACCGTCACGGTCGAGCTCGGTGACGCGGTCGCCACCGCCCGAGCGACGAACGGCCCCTGAGAGCGTCGTGCCCTTCCGCGCCCCGGAGCCGAGGCATGTTCTCTATGCTCGGTGCGTGACCACGGGTGACCCGAGCGGACCAAAGGCGTCGTCGTTCATGCGTGGCACGTCGCGCACGGGTTCGTCTGGACCCTCCCGTGACAACGGCGCTTCCTCCGATCCATCCACGGCCGCCTCCGCCCCTGCCTCCGGCGATGACGTGCTCGATCGGCTCCTTCGCCTCGACGAAGCGGCACCTCCGCCGTCCGACGACGCTGTCGGGATCCCCACCATCGTCGAGGCCGACCCCACCTATCCGCCGATCGCCGTGACGAGCTCGGCGCTGGCGGGCACGGCCCTGCTCGATGACCTACAGACCGTTCCGGACGCACCGTCGGTCCGAGCGCCGGTGGTCGAACCGCAGTTGTCGCCCGAGACCATCACTCCGTACACGGTGCCCGAGGCCGAGCCCATCGCCGTCGTGACGTCGCGACAGAACCCGCGACCCGTCACGTTCAAGCGGCGAAAGCCCCGCGTCCGCCGTGTCACCCGCGTCGTCCGGCACGTCGACACCTGGAGCGTCTTCAAGGTCGCACTCGTGTTCAACGCCGTGCTGTACCTGGTGTGCCTCACCGCTGGTGTGCTGCTGTGGAACGTCGCCATCTCCACCGGCACGGTCGACAACATCGAGAAGTTCTTCGAGCAGTTCGGCTGGGCGACCTTCGAGTTCAACGGTGGCGAGCTGTACCACAACCTCTGGATCGGCGGGCTGTTCGTCGCCGTCGGCCTCACCGGCTTCGCCGTGCTCCTCGCCACGATCTTCAACCTGATCACCGACCTCGTCGGTGGTGTCAGGGTGAGCGTGCTCGAAGAAGAGGTCATCGCTCGGGCCCCGGCTCGCTCGTCGGATCGCGCCGTGCCGTCTGCCGCCCCCGAGTGAGGTGGGCGCCTGCGGTTGAGTGTGGCCGGTCGAGCCGATAGCGTGCCCAGTCGCCGTCATGAGGGGCTATAGCTCAGTCGGTTAGAGCGCATCCCTGATAAGGATGAGGTCACAAGTTCGATTCTTGTTAGCCCCACCAACGACATGCCCGGGCCGATGTGCCTGGGCATTCGTGTTTTTCGCCTGGGGCCTTCGTGCTCGCCGCGGTCGGCCCTTCCGGGGCGGTTGGTAGCCTTCGCCGCGTGAAACTGCTCCGGCGCGCCCTGCTCGCACTGTCGATCGCAAGCGTCATCGCCGGATCGCTTCGACTTCGTGGCAAGGGTGGCGTGCCCCCGCAGGAGGGCGGCTGGACCGAGCTGCGCGTGCCGCCGCGATGACCGAGACGCCCATCGCCGGCATCCACGGGTGCGGTGTCACGGGCCAGGCAGCGGGGCGCGTGCTCCGGTCGCTCGACATCCGGCAGGCGTGGTTCGACCATGCCGACGGTGCGGCGGAGCGTGCCCGACGGCGCTTCGGCGGCGTCGTGCTCGACG
>JBEGOE010000246.1:0-7329 GCA_041182165.1 Actinomycetota bacterium | reverse complement strand
TGACGGCGCGATTGACGACCTCGTCGAGGGTGGTGGCTCCGAGCTCGAGGGCGGCCAGCACGGTGCGGCGGTCGTCGTCGGCCAGGAGTCCCGCGATCGCCGCGGCATCGAGCGGTCGGCTCATGGACGAATCAGTACTGGAGGTCGGGGTGGACCGGGCCGAGCAGCTCGTCGCCGTGAGCGAAGCGCCGCACGTTGGCGGTGATGCGCTCGGACAGCAACGGCACCGACATGTCCCAGGTGGAGCCGACGTGCGGGGTGATGATGCAGTTCGGCAGCGACCAGAGCGGGTGGCCCGCGGGCAGCGGCTCGGGGTCGGTGACGTCGAGCGCTGCGCCACCGATGGCGCCTGCCTGCAGCGCCCACACGAGGTCGTCGGTGACGATGTGGCGGCCACGGGCGATGTTGACCACCCATGCGTGATCCTCCATCAGCTCGAACTCGTTGCGGGACAGCATCCCCTCGGTGTCGGGGGTGAGCGCGAGGGCGACCACGACGAGGTCGGCGCCCACGAGCGCGTCGATGTAGCGGTCGGCCTCGACGACCTCGTCGACGCCGTCCATCGACTGCACCCGGTTGCGCACGACGGTGATGCGGCAGTCGAACGGGGTGAGCAGACCGATCAGCGCTTCGGTGATGCCGCCGCCACCGAGGATGGTGACGTTCGCGTCGTAGAGGTTGGTGCCGGTGGGCTTCGACCACGACGTGGCGCGGGCGTAGCCACCGATGCCGCGCATGCCGGCGAGCGCGAGTCCGAGTGCGAGCTCGGCGACGGGCTGGGCGTAGACGCCCTTGCCGCAGGTCCACGCTCGATCGTCGTCGACGAGATGCACGAACTGCTCGACTCCGGCAAACGGGAGCTGGACCCACTGGAGGTCGGAGTGCTCGTCGATGGTGCGCTCGAGCAGGGCCGCGTCGTACGGCGAGCCCCACACCACGGCCTCGGCCTGCTCGACCGGGACGATGTGCCCGCCGCCGGCGATGATCGCGTCGGCCATCCACGAGGGAGAGCCCTCGGGGGCGAGTGCGATGCGGGGAGGACCGTCCTCGCCGCGACGACGGGTGCCTGGTGCGTTGGTACTTGGAGGCATTGCCCGGCCACGCTAGTGCAGCCGTGCCCACAACGGGTGCCCACTGGGCTGACCGACGGCACACGGAAGGTGTGGCTACGGCTTCATCGTGTCTCTGGCGACCTCACACGGTGTGCACCAGCGGACGGGCTCGAAGCGCTGGCTCGGGGCCCGACTCGAGTACCGGAATAGCTACAGATCTGCACGGCGTCCAGCGAGCGCTTGAGCCCGCAGCGATCACCCGGCGCTGACAGCCTTCCCGTAGCGCTGCCTTGCGGCCTCGCCCGACGTGCCGACCATCGCTCCGATCGCAGCCCACGTGTGTCCGTCGTGCCGTGCTCGGATGACGGCATCGCCGAGCTCGCGCTCGGCAGCAGCGCGGGCGAGAAACGCCTCCCGAACGGCCTGCAGCGCCGTCGCATCGCGCACGTCAGAGGGTTCAGCTCGCTCGAACCGAGCTGCCAACTCATCGGCATGGTCGAGGATCTCTTGGGCGGTGCGGGGCATCTCGATCACCTCAGGTACTTCGGTCGTGCTGTCATGGCGTGGACGATGATCGGGCCATCAGCGCTGTCAACCACTCCGATCTCGAGCAGGTTGCCGGCGACGTCGGCCCCGACGAACATCACGAATCCGTCATCGAGGTCCTCAACGAACATCGGGTGATCGAACGCGTGCAGCATGTCGTCGTCGTGGATGCCGTGCTTTCGCGCACTGGTTGCGATCAGCGGCGCAGCCACGGTCGCAAGTTAGCTTGCACTCGCTCGCTTCGCAAGTTAGCTTGTATCGCCGGTGATGGCGCCTATCGGCAGCTGTTCCGGTGATCTGGACGGCACGCAATCGCGACTACGTGCGACGATCGCGCCATTCCGACTACGGGCGAGGTGAGCCGAGCGAGGCCCAAGCCGAACCGGCCGAAACAAGGGGGCGGGTCAGCACAACGATCGGTCCTGCATGCCGTGGACTTCTGCCGCGCGACACTTGGCCGATGGACCTCCCGATACTGCGCGGCGAACGAGTTCAACTCCGCCCGCTCGCCGACACCGACCGCGAGCGGATCATCGAGATCCGCAGCACCGAAGAGGTGGCTCGGCGGTGGCGAGGCGACGACCTCGATGAGGAGTTCACCGAGGATCTTGCCGACGAGGAGTTGCATCAGTTCACCATCGAAACGACCGACGGACACGTCATCGGCATGATCTAGTTCTCAGAGGAAGAAGACCCCGACTACCGGCACGCGTCAATCGACATCTTCATTGACCCAGCCGCCCACCGTCGGGGATTCGCAGCCGACTCGATCGCCACCTTGGCGAACTACCTGTTCGACCACAGAGGGCACCATCGCCTCGTCATCGACCCCGCCGCAAACAACGAGGCCGCCATCGCTTGCTACGCGATGGTCGGTTTCAAGCCGGTTGGGGTCATGCGGTGCTACGAGCGCAGCGCAGACGGGTCGTGGTCCGATGGGCTGCTCATGGACATGATCGACGCTGATCGGCAATCGGAGCAACAACCGACCGCTGGTCTGCGACATGAGGCGAACGCCAACGAGGTAGCGGCTCGGTGCTGAGCACAGCAGATCAGCAGGTATGGGCAGCAGCGGTCCGACCTTTGGCGCGATCTGGCGGTGTGCAACCAGATCACGGCAAAGGTCGGACTGCGCTCAACGGTGGATTCATCGACGATCGCGGGTCGACCGACTCGCTCCAGTTCGTCATCGCACTGGGCGTTCTGGGCTGGTTGGTCGGCGCCGTCGCGTCTTTACTCGGACGACGGACCTTCCTGTACGCCGCCCGCTGAAGCGTGAACGCGCCGGACATGCCGGCCCAGTCCGCCTCGACCACGTCCGACGACTCGCCTCGCTGGCCGCCGCGACGGTTCGCCTGTCAGGGCTGGGGTGGGCCGGCGTAGGCCTTCTTGTCGGCTGCAGTCGCACGGAGGATGGCGACTGCCTCGAGCACGTGCGGCCGCAGTTCGGCGCCACCGGTGGCGTCGATGTGGTCGTACAGGGCCTGACGCATCCGCGGGTCCCAGTAGTTGCGCAGGTGGTTGCGAACGCCCTCGATGCGGCGCTCCGGGGCGTAGGGCGCGAAGAAGTCGCCGATCTGGTTGGCCATCGTGACCAACCGCTCGGTCTCGATGAAGCTCACGAGCCCGCCACCGGCTGCGGCACCGACACCCGTTCGACGTCGACGGCGGTGACCTTGTACTCGGGGCAGTTGGTGGCCCAGTCGTCGAGGTCGCTGGTGAGGTTGTTCACCATCGTGTGGGCGAAGTGGAACGTCGTGTACACGACGCCCGGGTTCACCCGCTCGCTGATCTGGACGGTCAGTTCGGTCGCTCCGTAGCGGCTGGAGATGCGAGCCCGGTCGCCGTTGGCCAACCCGCGGGCGGCGGCATCGTCGGCCGAGATCTCGAGCAGGTCGTCGTCGTGCCACACCATGTTGGCCGTGCGCCTGGTCTGGGTGCCCACGTTGTACTGCGACAGGATGCGGCCGGTGGTGAGCAGCAGCGGGTACTGGTCGGTGGCCCGCTCCTGCGTGGGCAGGTAGCCCGTCAGCATGAACGACCCCTTCCCTCGCGGGAAGGTGGCCATGTGCAGCACCTCGGTCCCTTCGGGTGCGTCGGTGTTGCACGGCCACTGCACCGACCCGAGCCGCTCGATCTTGTCGAACGACATGCCCGAGTAGGCCGGCGAGGTGCGGGCGATCTCGTCGAGCACCTCGCTGGGGTGGTCGTAGTGGCACTCGTAGCCCATCGCGTTCATGAACCCGACGGTGATCTGCCAGTCGGCGAGGCCACCGAGGGGCTCGACCACCTTGCGCACCATCGACACCCGACGCTCGGCGTTGGTGAACGTGCCGTCCTTCTCGAGCGACGACGAGCCGGGGAAGAACACGTGGGCCAGCTTCGCAGTCTCGGAGAGGTAGAGGTCTTGGACGACCACACAGTCCATGGCGCGCAGCGCCGCCTCGACGTGGTGGCGGTTCGGGTCGCTCTGGACGGGGTCTTCACCTTGGATGTAGATCGCCTTGAACGAGCCGGTGACCGCGGCGTCGAACATGTTCGGCAGGCGCAGGCCCGGTTCGCTGTCGAGGGTCACCTTCCATTCGTCCTCGAACGAGCCGCGCACGACGTCGTCGGTGACGAAGCGGTAGCCGGTGAGCATGTGCGGCCACGACCCGAGGCACGAGCCGCCCTGCACGTTGCCCTGGCCGCGCAGTGGGTTCACGCCCACGCCCTCGCGGCCCACCATGCCGGTGGCCATGGTGAGGTTGCCCAGGCACATCACGCCGGTGGAGCCCTGCGAGTGCTCGGTGACCCCGAGGCCGTAGTAGATCGTCGAGTTCGGGCCGGCTGCGTAGATGCGGGCCAGGCGGCGGATGTCATCGGGGTCGAGGCCCGCCTCGGGGCCGACGACCTCGGGCGAGTAGCGGTCGTCGCCGACCATGCTCATCCACAGTCCGAAGTCGTCCCAGTCGCAGCGCGCCCGCACGAACTCTTCGTTGTACAGCCGCTCGCGCACGATGACGTGCGCCACCGAGTTGAGCACGAGCACGTTGGTGCCCGGCCGCAGGGCGAGGTGCACCTCGGCGCGGCAGTGCGGCGAATCGACCGTTTCGGTGCGACGCGGGTCGATCACCAGCAGGCGGGCACCGCGGCGTACGGCGCGCTTCATCATCGACCCGAACACCGGGTGGCCCTCGGTGGGGTTGGCCCCGACGACGAGCACCACATCGGACTGGAGGACCGAGTCGAAGTGCTGCGATGCCGCGCCGGCTCCGAGCGTGGCCGACAGGCCGAACTGGGTGGGCGAATGGCAGATGCGTGAGCAGTTGTCGATGTTGTTGTTGCGCAGCGCCACTCGGGCGAACTTCTGCATCAGGAAGATCTCTTCGTTGGTGCAGCGCGACGACGACACGGCACCCACCGACGTGACGCCGTGCTCGGCCTGGATGCGCTTGAACTCGCCAGCGGCATAGGCGAAGGCGGTGTCCCAGTCGACCTCCTGCCACGGGTCGTCGACGCTCTTGCGGATCATCGGCGAGGTGATGCGGTCGGGGTGCTGGTAGTAGTCGAACGCGAAGCGCCCCTTCACGCAGCTGTGCCCGTGGTTGGCCTTGCCTTCCTTCCACGGGATCATGCGGACGATGCGGCCCTCGGAGGTCTCGGCCTTGAAGCCGCACCCGACGCCGCAGTAGGCGCAGGTGGTGATGGTGGACTGGTCGGGCCTAACGGGAATCGGCACGGTGGTACCCCTCTGGGAACAGGCTCTTTTCGATGATCGCATCACTCGGGCACGCCTGAACGCATGCGCCACAGCTCACGCACTCGGACGCAAGGAACGTCTCGTTCTGACTGGGCGACACCTTCGAGGCGAAGCCACGACCGTCGATCGTGAGGGCGAAGGTGCCCTGGATCTCCTCGCATGCACGCACACACCGGCTGCACACGATGCACTTCGCTGCGTCGAACAGGAAGTACGGGTTCGATTCGTCGACGGCGATGGTGGCGTGCGTGTGGCCACCGCGGTACGGGTGGTCGGCGGGAAGCCCGGCCTCGAGGCCCACCTGGGCGAGCGTGGTGTGGAACTGGCTCCACCCGCCCTCGAGGTCGGAGTCGGGATAGTCCGACAGGTACAGCTCGACCACACCGCGGCGCAGCCGGACGAGCTCGTCGCTGGTGGTGCGCACCACCATGCCTGCTTCCACCGGTGTGGTGCAGCTGGCGGGATAGCCGCGTCGGCCGTCGATCTCCACCAAGCACACACGGCACGAGCCGAAGCACTCGAGCGTGTCGGTGGCGCACAGCTTGGGCACCGTCGCCCCGGCCACGGTGGCGGCCAGCAACACCGAACTGCGGGCGGGCACGGTGGTGTCGACGCCGTCGATCGACAGCGTGACGGGCTCGCCGTCGCGCGGCGGTGTGCCGTAGTCGACGCCCTCGCGCAGGGATCGCAACTCGTTCCAGATGGTGGTCATGCCGTCTCCTCCGCAGCGAGGCCGAAGTCGGTGGGGAACAGACGCAGTGCGCTGCGCACCGGGTAGGGCGTGAGGCCGCCGAGCGCGCACAGCGAGCCGTGCTCGAGCACGTCGCACAGTTCGAGCAACTGCTGATGGTTGGCGTCGCGCCGGGTGCCGGCCGAGATCCGGTCGATCAACTCGACCCCACGGGTGGAGCCCACCCGGCACGGCGTGCACTTGCCGCAACTCTCGGCTGCACAGAACTCCATGGCGAACCGGGCCTGCACGGCCATGTCGACCGACTCGTCGAACACGACGATGCCGCCGTGCCCGAGCAGACCACCGGCCGCCGTGATGGCTTCGTAGTCGAGGGCGACGTCGAGACCGGCACCGTCGAAGTAGGCGCCGAGCGGGCCGCCCACCTGTACGGCGCGCAGGGCCTTGCCGCTGCGTGTGCCGCCACCGAACCGATCGATGAGGTCGCGCAGGGTGATGCCGAAGGGCACCTCCACCAGCGCACCGCGCGCCACGTTGCCCGCCAGTTGCACGGCCAGCGTGCCTTTCGACCGGCCGACCCCGTGCGCCGCATACGCGTCGCCACCGTTGGCAGCGATCCACGGCACCGAGGCGAACGTGAGGATGTTGTTGACGACCGTGGGCTTGCCGTACAGGCCTTCGATGGCCGGCAGCGGCGGCTTGAAGCGCACCAGGCCGCGCTTGCCCTCGATGCTCTCGAGCATCGAGGTCTCCTCGCCGCAGATGTAGGCACCGGCGCCCACCCGGATCTCGACGTCGAACGACAACCCCTGCCCGGCGACCGACGAGCCCAGCCATCCCGCAGCCCGGGCTGCATCGATGGCGGCCTGGGTGGTGGCGATGGCGTGCGGGTACTCGGAACGGATGTAGATGACGCCGTGGCTGGCACCCACCGCATGGGCGGCGATGGTCATGCCCTCGAGCAGGCAGAACGGGTCGCCCTCGAAGATCATCCGGTCGGCGAAGGTGCCCGAGTCGCCCTCGTCGCCGTTGGCGACGACGTACTTGGGTGTGGCCGGGGCGTTGGCCACGGTGCGCCACTTGATGCCGGTGGGGAACGCTGCACCGCCCCGGCCGCGCAGGCCCGATGCCTCGATCTCGGTGAGCAGTTGGTCGGAGGTCATCGCCAGGGCACGGCGCAGGCCGTCGTACCCGCCGTGGGCGAGGTAGTCGTCGAGCGAACGAGGATCGACCACGCCGTGCCGGGCGAACGTGAGGCGAGTCTGCGCAGCCAGTTCGGTGATCGACTCGACGGCGCC
>JBEGOE010000245.1:0-4222 GCA_041182165.1 Actinomycetota bacterium | reverse complement strand
GGCTTCAGCATCGAGGCCCTCGGCGGCGGCATGGTGACGGCACCGTGCACCCGCGACGTCGGCATGGTCCCCGAGTCGATGAGCGGAACGGGTGTGGTCGACGTGTCGATGTCGAACGTCGCGCTCCTGCCGGGGACCTACGACCTGCACACCACCGTGAGCGACTTCAACCGGTCGCACATCTATGACCACATCCAGATCGCCCTACGATTCGACGTCATGAGCGGCAAGCCGTACGAGACGGGCGGCGTGGTCACCGTGCGGCCGACCTGGGTCGTGCAATGAGTCGACAGCGTCACGAGCTGGCCGAACTCCTGGAGGGGATCGACGCATGACCATCGTCTCGTATGCCCAGAACTACGAAGACGTCATGCTGTGGCGTGCGCTCGGGCACCTCAACGACGGCTTCTTCATCGACGTCGGCGCCGCGTGGCCGACGCTCGACTCGGTGACGCGGCTGTTCCACGACCACGGGTGGCACGGCATCAACATCGAACCGAACCCCGAACTACACGGCATGCTCGTCGCAGAGCGTCCCGCTGATGTGAACCTCGCGCTCGCCCTCGCCGACCGAAGCGGCTCGATGAGCATGGAGATCGTCGGGACCACCGGCCTGTCGACGTTGCGTACCGACATCGCCGGCCGATACCGACGCGACGGTCGGCAGGTCCACACGGTCGAGGTGGAGGTGTCGACCCTCGCCGATGTCTGGTCGGACCATGTCGGCACCGAGCGCCAGGTCCACTTCCTGAAAGTCGACGTCGAGGGCTTCGAGGGCGAGGTGCTCGCCGGCAACGACTGGAACGCGAACCGCCCCTGGGTCGTCGTCGTCGAGGCGACACGTCCCACGTCGCAGGTGGTGTCGATCGAGTGGGAACCGGGCCTGCTGGGCAACGGCTACCGGCTCGTCTACGCGGATGGGATCAACCGCTTCTACGTGGCCGATGAACACGAGGAGTTGGTCGAGGCATTCGGCTCCCCACCCAACGTCTTCGACGGGTTCACGACCGCAGCGCACCACACTGCAGAACTCGTGGCCGCCGAGCGCGAGGGTCAGGTGCTGGTCGAGCGCCATCGCGCCGACTTGGCGGAGGGCGCGGCGCAAAAGGCCGATGCGCACAACGAGTGGCTCCAGGGTGCGTTGGATGCCTGTCAGGACCGACTCGACACGCTCCACGAGAGCTTCGTCGACGCGCAAAGGAAGCTGGGAAGTCTTGAGGTCCAGCTGAGCGAACGCGACCGGGCACTCGCGAACGCGAACGCCCATCTGCACGGGCTGGCGCAGTCAGCGGAGTCGGCACGCGCCGCCACGCTCGGGATGCAGCACGCAGCGGCGGAACAGGCGCTCCTCTGGGCCGAGATCGACCGGTTGATGGCGACGATCTCGAGCCTCGAGCGGCACATCGGTGACATGTACAGCAGCACCTCGTGGAAGTTCGCGAAGCCGGTGCGACTCGCGAGCGCGCTCGTGCACGACCCTCGCAGTCTGGCCCGCCGGTTGACTGGCCGCTCCGGCCCTGGCGCCGGGGAGCTCACCGCGGCCCCACCGCATCAACCCGACGGTCCCGACGGCCGCGGGCCGAGCCGAGACGACGGCTCGAACGAACGAGCCCACACGTCGACGAAGGGTGCGGCACCCCCGACGCCCGACCTCTCCTCCGCCGCCGCCGACCTCGAACGCCGGCTCCGCGGATCGGGCCACGAGGACGGCTGATGAGAATCGTCATCGACCTGCAGGGAGCACAGGCTGTCAACGCCCGGAGGGGCATCGGCGGCTACTCGGTCTCGCTGGTGGAGCATCTCGTCGATCAGTCCGGCGGGCACGAGATCGTGCTCGCGCTGAACGGCGCATTCACCGACGAGACGGATCGTCTACGCGAACGATTCGGACCATCGATCGGCGACGAGCGCGTTCGGGTCTGGTACCCACCCGATCAGGTGCGCGGTGCCGAAGCGGACGACCCCTGGACGCGGAAGGCGGCCGAACTGGTACGGGAGGCGTTCATCGAGTCGCTCGACCCCGACGTCGTGCTCGTCACGAGCCTGTTCGAAGGATTCGGGGACGGCGCGGTCACGAGCGTGCCCGGTGCTGCGGGCACCCCGACCGCGATCGTGCTGTACGACCTCATCCCGCTCGTGAGACGCGCCGACTACCTCACGGACCCGCGCGTAGAGAGGTGGTACGAACGTTGCATCGGCCATCTCCGTCGCGCCGACCTCCTGCTCGCCATCTCCGAGGCCAGCCGGGTCGAGGCAATCGACTGGCTCGACGCCGATCCGGCCAAGGTCACCAACATCAGCGCCGGTGTGCGCTCGGTCTTCTCCCCGGGCGACGTCGAACCCCGCATTGCCCGCAAACTCAAGCAACGCTTCCGACTCGATCGTCCGTTCGCGCTGTACACCGGGGGCATCGATCCACGGAAGAACATCGAGGGTCTGATCGATGCATTCGCTGCGATGCCGATCGAGGTGCGATCCGCCCACCAGCTCGCCGTGGTCTGCTCGATCGAACCTGCGGCCCGCACGGCACTCGAACGGCGGTGTGGCCGGCTCGGGCTCAGCGAGACCGACGTCGTCTTCACCGGGTTCGTGTCGGAGAGCGATCTGGTCACACTCTGCCGGCTGGCCACGGCCGCCGTGTTCCCGTCGCTGCACGAGGGGTTCGGGCTCCCGGCGCTCGAGGCGATGTCCTGTGGCCGGGCGGTGATCGCGTCGAATCGCTCGAGCCTTCCCGAGGTGATCGGCCGCGACGACGCCCTGTTCGACCCCACCTCTACCGAGTCGATCGCCTCACTCCTGGAGCAGGTCCTCACCGACGGCTCGTATCGTGCCGACCTCGAACAGCACGCGCTCCAGCAGTCGGCACGGTTCTCCTGGGGGCGTACGGCAGCGACGACACTCGCTGCCCTCGAAGAACTGCATGTGACTCGCACGCTCGGGGGCCCGGCGGCCGCACGGCCTGCGCGCCGCCCGTCGATGGCCATGCTGACCCCACTGCCGCCAGAGCCGAGCGGCATCAGTGACTACAGCGCGCTGCTGCTCCCGCATCTGTCGCTCCTGTACGACATCGATCTCATCACCGACCTCCCGGAGATCACCGACCCGTGGGCGGCAGCAAACTGCGGCATCCGCTCGATCGAGTGGTTCAGGCGCCACCACCACCGGTACGACCGCGTCGTGTACCACATGGGCAATTCGTCCTTCCACGGGCACATGTTCGACCTACTGGCCGACATTCCCGGAATCGTGGTGCTGCACGACTTCGCGCTGTCTGGCATCGTCTCGCACCGCGACTCGCTCGGCGAGGCGGCGGAGCCGTGGCACACCGATCTGTACAGGTCACACGGCTACACGGCGCTCGTCGACGAGGCGTCCACTCCCGATCGATCCGACATGGTGTGGCGCTACCCGGTGAACCTGCACGTGCTCCAGCAGTCGATGGGCACGATCGTCCACTCGGAGAACGCCCGTCGCCTCGCCGAGCAGTGGTACGGCCCGCGAGCCGCCGACGGTTGGCATGTGGTGCCGATGCCGCGCAGCGCCGCCGGTGCACCTGACCGTGCGACCGCGCGAGCACACCTCGGACTCAAGGACGACGACGTCGCGGTGCGCTCCTTCGGAAACCTCGCCCGCACCAAGCTCAACGATCGGCTGATCGACGCATGGGCACGGTCGACGTTGTCTCGCGACCATTCGTGCCGATTGGTCTTCGTCGGCGAGAACAACGACCCGGCGTACGCGGCATCGCTCGCGGAGTCCATCCAGAGCCAGTCGCTCGACAATGTCTCGATCACGGGACGTGTGGACGCAGAGGTCTACACACGGCACCTGGCAGCAGCCGACATCGGTGTCCAGTTGCGCGCCCGCTCGAGAGGCGAGACCTCCGCCAGCGCCTTCGACTGCCTTGCCCACGGGCTCGCCACGATCGTCAACGCCAATGGATCTCTTGCCGAGATCCCGGCCGACGCCGTCGTCCGTCTCGAGGACGAGTTCACAACTGAAGAACTGGTCGATGCGCTGGAACGCCTCCGACGCGATGCCGACGAACGGGCCAGGCTGGGCGGGACCGGTCGCGCCCTGGTCCGGGATGGACATGGCCCGCGGGTCACAGGCGAGGCGATGGCCGAGGCCGTCGAGCGACTGTGGGCACGTCCGACGAACCGCCGCCTGCGCATTGCCGACGCGATCAGCGCGTCGGCTGGGGCACCCACCGACACCGCCG